>JAKBAL010000022.1 GCA_021809225.1 Pseudomonadota bacterium
GTTTCTGATTATTTCTGTATTTTCCGGTAACTTTTCTAAATCAATGATAAAGTCGCCAAAGCGTTTGAGATGCTCCGTCATGTATGGGCTAATTCTGGAGGCGTCTTCTTTCGTAATCTCATGATCTTCCTGCTTGAGTTGATAGATGACCGCGCTGTAATCGATAATGTTATGTAAAACAAGGCAGTTAGCAAGAAGAGCATTGTATTTTATTGCTTTTTCCATTTCATCTGGATCATTACTGGCGACAATCACCCTGGAGCCAAACCGTATCCAATCGCTAAGGGCATTATAAGATTCGACTTTGTTGGTACTAGCCGTAATTACTTCGCGTAATTTAGAGTTAGAAAGATATTCCATTAGAAATTGAGTTCTAATGACGCGCCCAAGTTCCTGTAAAGCCTGATAAAGACGGTTTTTGCGACTATAATTGGTTAACTTTCTCAGCAAGAAGGAGGAGGATATTTTCCCTTGCCTAATCGACAAAACAACCTGAAGCAAATCTCGCCAATGGGTTTTTATAAGTTCCCAATCAATCTCTTCACTAAACAAGCTATCAATATTTTCATATTTTTCTTGTTTATTGCTGCGAAAGAATTTTAAGTCTTGCCAGTTTCTAATTCGTGGCATGAGCTTTATGCCCAAAAGATAGGATAGCCCAAAGACAACGGTTGATTGCCCTTGTGTATCTGCGTGAATAGTATCAGGCTGAATATTTGATTGATTTTTTAAAAGACCTTCTAGAATTTCAACGGCTTCCCAAACCCCGCAGGGAATAAAAGTTGAAAATAAAGCCACATAGGTATCAGCAATATGATTGTAGGCAATTCCTCCTTTTGCATTATAACGAATATGGGACTCTACCAAAAGATTATCTTCATAAATCTCGCGTAACGTTCCATCTGCGGCACAGCGACGATTATCTCCCCAGGCTGTTGTTAAAAGAAAGAGTTGGGAATAATTGATGATTTTATCTTTGGCTTTATCCAGCTGCTTGGCTGTAACATGATGGCGGTTAATCCATGACAACATATGCGGCGTTATCGTATTGGCCTTCATATGTTTAGCCCCTTGAGTCGGGCCCATTCCTGTTCCTTGGCAGAAGACGTTAAGAATATACCGTTCGATGGGGTTATCCAGTCGACTATCAACGCCGGATATAGGACCAAACTCGTGAGCCCAACCTGTTAGATGATGCGTTAAACAAGTAATATCCAACAAACTACGTTCTGGCATCCTTTGGTGTATTTTCTCTACCAGTTTTAATGTTTTTTTAGTTGGCTTAAGGGTGGGGACTTTTTTGAGAACAGGGGTACCATCTTTATTAATCATAAAATCAGATAAATTGGGGTAGAGTTTATCAACCTTCTGGGTTATTTGGCTGAGAGATTGTTTCAAAGAGGATACAAAGGCCTCAGCACTGTTGGGAAGGTTGAGATCTTGAAGATAGGATTCTGCAAGGGGGGTGCACTCTTCCCACTTTAATAAATGCAGACGGTAATCAGAGAAAGAATCTGCCCCTTCGATAAAAATATCCCCTGAGCGAAGTTCATTAGAAAGGCAGCTCTAGATACAAATCTCAAAAAAACGCCGATCAACAACCCCATCTTTTGGTTTGCCAACATAAATCAGATTCTTCCACTTTTCAGAGAAAAAGCTTAGGTCCATAGTAAGGGGAACACAAAGGTGATCGGCCCTGCTATGGCGGTGTTCGACCAAAAAATTTAATCCATTAATAATATGGGCATTTTGTGTGCTTGAACGAAGAGGAAGAGTTCCCAAAACTTCAAACAAAGCGGACCTTTTGCTACGAAAGTGGCGCCATAAAAGAGGAAGGTGATTTTTGCTGTTGTACGCAATAATATTTTGGCATATATCCGTCACTTTTTCGATTCCTCCTTGGTGATCTACCTTTTCCTTGAATTTAGAAGCAAAACGTCTTGTTTTGCTGCGAGATTCTTGGTAATCAGCAAGAACACCAAGCATGAGCTTGGCAAGGTCTTGTGTTTTCTCGGAATATTGGATTTGCAGCTTTTCTAATTCCTTTCTTGCACGTTTGTGAATCGAAGAAAGTGTTTTACATAGGAGCGTACCCAAAGCATCTTTTGCAGCTTGTTGGGCTTGTTGAATTAAACAAGCGACAAGGGTATGTTTTTTTGGATCAGATAAGTCGTTGAGATTACTGATATCCAAAGACTTTGCTTCTTCTGCAAACTGCTTTATTTTTACTTTTGTAATATTTTTTAAGCAGAAATCCATAGACCCTAAATTCGTAAGCCAAGTATGATATTCAATCTGTTCTTTGAAATGTGTAATTGTAGGGGCTTTAGGGGCGCGTTTTAGTTTTTGATAAGCCGAATACGTCTCTTCCTTTTCAACAGTTAGAAGGGATTTTATGTTTTCGAGAATTCCCTTCTCTTCAAGACTGTTATTCACTTGTTGGAAAATTCCCCGATTGACTGTTGCCCTAGTATGACGAACCAGCCTATCTAAGGTATGAAAGGAAGGAAGCTCAAAACGTTTTATGACGAGTTCTTCAATAACGACGTTAATGATGTCGGCCACGTAATTCATCGTTTGAGAAGCTTTGGAGGCTGCCTGTATAGCTGTTCTTTGAGCTGAATACACCCCTCCCCAGGGAGTAATTTGCAAATAATTTCTTATACGTTCTCGATGACGTGACAAAGTTTTTGAATGTTGATAAAAAGGTCTTAGGTTATGAGGAATTCCCATTTGTTTTCTGAGATGGTGCAAAATAGCCTGAGGCACTTCGCTTATATCAATGAAATAGCAAAGATTTTGAAATATCTTAAACTGGATCGCAAAATTAAACTGTAACCTATTTCCCCTTATATTATTCCTAATATAAGACCACTCCTCTTCTGCTAAGACATAACAGGTATCAAGCGTTTTTTGAGAAATTATCTTACTTGCTGAAAGATAAGGATAAGCAGTTCGCTCAATGGATGTCATCTGTCTTCTTTCTTTGTTCCAAAAACAGATGTTTTTGATATGTCGGAGACTAAACTTGAATTCTTTGCAAAAACTAATCAAAAAATGCATCAAAACTATTGCCAAATCCACTTGTGTCAAAATACACTGTATTTTATGTTTTTGGAATGAATTTTAGAAGAGAAAGAACCTCAATGAAATTTGGCTACGCCCGTGTTTCAAAAAATGATCAAAGCCTCGATGTCCAAATCCAAAAATTGACAGGGGCAGGGTGTGATGAAATCTTTATGGAAAAAGTTTCTGGTGTTAAGGATGATCGCAAAGAACTTAACCGTCTGATTGATAAACTCCGAAAAGGCGATACCGTTTGTGTTGTTCGTCTCGATCGCTTAGGTCGTCGCATGCTGAAACTCATACAGCTCATCAATGATTTTAAACAAAAAGGTATTAACTTTGTTTCCCTTGAAAATGATATAGATACAACAACCCCCATGGGGATGTTACTTTTTAGTATGTGCGCGGCTTTTTCTGAAATGGAACGGGCGCTGATTCAAGAGCGTGTAAAATCTGGCCTAGAGGCTGCGCATCAGAAAGGTAGAAAAGGGGGAAGACCAAGAGCCTTAACCCCAGCTAAACTTACCACTTTAAATTCTTTAAAGAAAGGCGACGAATTCTCAGTAACAAAAATCTGCGAAATGGTTGGAATTACAAGATCAGTTTATTACAGAGCTCTTAAACAGGAAGATTAATTCGAAAGCGACGAATTCTCTAGAAAGCTCACAAAACAAGGTGTTTTAGCACCTTTTTAATCCCTTATGTCTCTTCTACTCACGAATCCTGGCTTCATACCTACTTAAGGAAGAAGAGGATGTATCGCTATCCTCGAGTTAAACGAAAACGTCAAAAAGCAAATCTTGACAAAGGGTCGATGCACCAGAGACCTGAAACTATCAATAGTAGAAAAAGTTTTGGACATTGGGAGGGGGATTTGATTCTGTTTCATAATACCCAAACGAATGTTTTTACACTTCAAGAAAGGAAGACACGGTTTCTTATAGGCCTTCTAAGCCCAAATCATTTGCGAGAAGATCCACTTTATCACGGAACTTAGATTCATAAATAATATTAGTTTATAGTACTAAAAATAGGAAATAATAAATCATAGTGATTATCATTAACATATACCATTAACCGACATATTCCTCCATCATCACTATCACAATTAAAAGTTTGACCATTAAGATAAAGTATCGAGGAACGACCGGTTTTCTTAAATAACTTAGCCTTAATACCAAAGCGATGCGCTAAATGCATAATAGCCGAAGGATCTAACCACTCATGGTTAGTAATATAAAACTCATCCAAGATTTCGTTTTTTCGCTGAGCGGAAGCTTTGGAAAACTCAAATGTATACTTAATATAGCTTTTTATTTTTTGCTCAGACAGATTTTTCTCTAGAAGAGTTAAATTTTCTGTTTCAAGAGTCAGTTTAGTTAGGGCTTGCTTTTTTTTGATTTTGCCCTCATCTGTTCTAGGTTTCGATTTTTTAGTTTTTTCCAATTCTTCCTTTTTACCTTTTAATGCTGAAAATTCTAAATCAACATCCGTAATAGCTCGTAACTGATTACCCGTATCACTTAACACACCAACATTTCTAAGATGAAAATCAAGGGCAGTTGTTAACTCGTTATTTCCCACTCTCTTCCATAAATCTGCGGCACATTTTTCTACAAACTCTTTATAAAGTATGAGCTCATCGTCCTTGGATGTATTTTTATAAATGAGATCCTTGATATGCGCAGCGCTTGCTAGTACCTTTTCCCAATCAACAGAGCCTGCTGGTTGTTGCTCAATCATCGCTTCAAATTCAGCATCTATTTTCTTTTGTTCAACTGCATTGGTAATAGATCCTCTTATTCTAGTGTTCCAGTCTGAAAAGGCATGACCTTTAAAAGCATCCACATCTTTCTCTTTCGCAGTTGTAAACATTAGATCACAAAGATACCGTAGTTTGACATTCTGCTCAACTCGGAGGTTTACTGATTCGTCTAATAAATTCATTTCACATTCGTTAACATATGATTTCATAGCTTTAATCAAATTTTTTCTTTGAAGTCCAAGGGCATGAAAACAGCAGTCTCCTTTGCTGCCATCTAACTTGATACACACATACTTTTGTCCATTTTCACTACATAATATTTCGTCCGAGACGCCCAAATAACCAAGATCTTTGCTATATCTTACTTCAGCGTTCTTTTTTGCTAGCATCAAGTCTCCTGGATCAATCGACAGATGATCTGTAAGGAAACTTGCATGATCATCTTCATCACTATTTTTAGGCTTTTTTGTTATATCTTCAATAAATACAACACAAAAATTGAATCCTTGTTTTTCTACGATCTTGCGAGTTTGATCTATTCCCCAAAGTTGTTGATTATGAAAATCCTCTTTTCCAGAATCATCACCAATAATACCTAATACAATCGTGAAATTTTTTCGCTCTTGGTGAGGCAAAATTCCTTGATGTTTTTTTGTTAAAGAGGGATGCTTTTCCAGAAAAGCGAGCGCTTTTTCTAAAAGTTGAGTTATGTCTTTAATAAAATTTGGGTTTATTTTTTCAAGACTTATTTCATTTTTTATTTCCACCTCACTCATTCTTTTCTTAATGCCATATGAAAAATAATCCTCTACAGCATCTAAACATCGACATAGTGCATCTTCATAGGGTTCAAAACGAGTGATTATTGTTTTTATTTCATCTATATTTGTAATTTTCTTTATCAGTTGACGCACCGGTTTCTTTACATTCAAAATACTATTGTTGATCCTCTTAAGAAAATCAGCATCTCTCTTCTTTTTTGCTCCTCGACCTTTGGTTGCTGTTACTAATTTCTTTTCATTATTAAATTTTTCTCTAAAGCTTGAACTCCAAACTTGTTCTACTTTGTCATTTTTCTTTGTTATATCGTTATCAGAACTTTTTTCTTTAACTTTCTTTTCATGGAATGGAAGTTTTATGTTTTTATTATAAAATTCTTGCAATATGTCTGTGATTAACAAACCAGGTAAAGCTCTTCTATCTAAATTTTCACCAAGAAATAATGCACACCTTTCAACTTGTGTTCGATGATGATCAAACTCTCCTGCACGTTCTCTTTTTATATGGATCAAAAAGTATTTGCTATCAGAACTCTGCATTAAAATATCTGCAAATTCAAACTTATCGTCTCTACCACCAATCGAGACGTTTTCACGATCAAGCAGAACTGCTTCGGAAACATTCTCTATTTGTGCCCGCATTGCCGCTATAGCGGCTTTGTTATATGCCAATTCTTTATAATCTTTACTATTAAGATCAACTTGGTAGCTAGGTAAAAAGAGATCCTCTTGCTTTACTGTTATCTCAGCGATTCTCTTTTTAATTGCCTCAAATCTTGCGGCATGAATTCGATACCATAATCCACGATCAAGCCAATAAAAATTATTTATTCCACCAGGCTCAGGACAAAAAGGAATTGGTAATGACCGAACAAGCTGCACTGCTTTATAATTTTGTCCATCGATATTTATTTTTTCCAAATACCCCATTGTTCTAATTTTTTTTAAGATTGGAGAAACATCTTGTTCTCCTCTTACACGAAACCAAAAAGTCCAATGCAAATACAAAATTTCATCTTTTTTAAAATATTTTTTCCAATTTTCTTGAAGGATTTTATTAAGTTCAATAGAAGTTGGCTCATCCACAGGTTCATCTAAATAAGGTGTAAAATTTTTATGGATGCTACCTTTTCTATAAATTTTATAAACATTCTTAGCAACTTCATACATGGTGCTTCTACGAGTAAATAGCTTTTGAGGAATATCCTCTTTATCTTTCTCAGCGTGCTTTTTACCTTTAGTTAGTTTAAACTTCAAAAAATCATCACCAATTAAAAGTGAATTCCCCCAGTTTCTTAACGGCTTAAGTCTCACTTTTTCTAGTCCATCTCTAGCCGGGTCAATCGAAAAATCGCTAATTTTTCCGAGACCTTGTTGTTGTTTTCCAGTACCTCGCATGGGTTTCGCTTGACGATGTGTTTCTGTAACTATTTCTTTGATGTTGCTGAGATCGTTATCTTTATCTTTTAAAGTTGAAGCAACACCAAGCGAAGTTACTACTTTTAGACCGAAGGAAGGGATAACAGAAGTTGTATTTAATAGAGAAGCCCAACTTCCTATAAGATAGGCTAACATTTTGTCTGATTCTTCATTTACTGGAAATAAAACCATTGAGGCCGCATATTCGAACTCTTCGTCATCTTCATCTTCATCCATGTTTTCTTCACTAAGTGACGAAGAACCCTGTTCATCCTCATCTTCGCTTACAGAGTAAGAAGAAATAATTTCTTCGACATCGGGATCATCTAACATAGGACTATTCGTCTCCTCTTGATCTCCCGCTTCTTTGAGAAGAACTTGTGTTAAGAGGGCGGAACGTAAAGCTGCTTTTCTACGTTTTAATTGCACAATAAAATGTTGAGGGCAGCTTCCTTCCTGAGAGAATGCTTTTACCTCGAGTGAGGATTTCCTGCTTGATTTAGCAGATGCATGAATAAATGGCCTAACTTCTGCAGAAACATCTTCAGCCTCAAGATTGTAAGCAACCATAGATTTGTCTAAAAGAGCTAATGTATAATAAGCTGGGGATGTATCCGTATGTATATATTCATTTAAATTGAACTTCTGTTTTTCGGGAAGCACATTTATTGAGCCGAGAGAAGCCTCTATAAGTTTCTTCCCCTCAGCTAAATCAGTTAAATTTTGATGGGAGTTGTCTGTTTTTTGATACTTTCGAGGTGTTGTAGAGTTTTTTACAAAATTAGGTGCCTCTCTCTTTGTAGGCGTATTTGATTGTTTTCTTTGTGCATCTGGTGAAATTATTAAGGATTTACCCTGTGCAACAGAAACTTTATTTTGCTTGGGCGTAACATCAATTTTTGATGATTTTTTTGCCTTTATGTTCGCACTTAACTCTTTTTGGCTATCAGAACCATTCTCATCATCTCCAACATATGAGTCGGCATTTTGTTTTGAAAAAACTTTATCAAATGATGGACTTATATTTTGAACTAAATCAGGCAAGGATTTTTTATCTGCAACAGAAACCTTCCCTGATGGCGGAAAAAGAGCAGTAATTAATATTTGTGACTTTGGTTTTACTTCTCTGGAGGAGTTTGGTGAAGGTGTGGGTCGAACAGAAGGTTTTACTTCTTGTATTATGTTATTTCTCTCTTCATCTGAAAGAGGAACAGCAAAAGCAGATGAAAAAATAGAAAGATGAATAAGAATGAAGTATTTACAAATTCTAGTATTAAAAATTCTGCAATTTTTAAAATTATTTATAATATTTATGTATTTTTTTTGTTTTGAGAGAAAAGTAGAAATATTCGTGAAATCTATAAAATATTTTTTTTTGTTCACAAAATCCCCAATTATTATTTTTTTATGTTTCCTCTTGAAAGGAGAATAAAATGATAACTAACATTTATTAGAGATACAACCCGTGAATTTTACCCTAAGATTCATCAAAATTTTCCTCGTTTTAGGCATACTTCCTGGCACTGGGCTAATACGGTATCATTAGTATTTTTCTGACATTGTCAGCGTAGTTCTTTACATATGTAACATATTATGTTACTTTTAAAATATGATAAAAAGTTTCCATAACAAAGCTCTTAAAGAGCTTTTTTTAGAAGGCAAAAGTCATAAACTTGACCAAAAACTCGTCGCTCGATCTCTTAGACGACTTGACGCACTTGATCAAGCAGAAAAACCTGAAGATTTGAACATACCAGGATTTAATTTTCATGGGCTTCAAGGTAGTCCAAAACGCTATTCTATTCATGTTAATGGACCTTGGTGTATTACTTTTGAATGGCGTGGTACGGATGCCTGGGCTGTAAACCTTGAACAATACCATTAGGAGAAGATGAAATGAGAAAAGTTGAATATTTTGTCACAGAACGCTCTAAGAGGATACCAACACATCCTGGAATTATTCTTAAAGAGGATGTTCTACCTAATTTAGGATTATCCATTACCTTAGCTGCTAAGGAGCTTGGCGTTTCTCGCCAAACTCTTCACAGAATTTTGAAGGGATCACACCCTATAACTCCTGTCATGGCCTTACGACTTGGACGCTTTTGTGGCACTAATCCCGCAATATGGCTTAGAATGCAGCAGGCTTATGACTTAAAAAAAGCCGAAATAGAGTTGGAAGATGAGCTGAAAAAGATTCCTTTACACGTTGCCCGCGTACACTAAAAAACTTTCTGCTGCAAAGAAGTGCGCCATGTTGCAAGTTTAGAGATTTTCTTTATTGTGAATACACCTACATAATTTTTTTACTTCAAAAAACCAGTGCCATCTGTAACTTTTATTAGAAAATGACTTTTATAAAACAGAAAGGTATTATGAGGAGCAATCCTCTCGCTTGGCATGCTGATAAAAATCCGGTAAGATGGTTTACCAGATTATATGAAAACGTACCAAAATGCTAAATAAATACTATATTCCTACACCTGTTTTTGACACTTTTGAGGAAGTGATGACTCAGCATAAAAAGGTTTATGCTGATGAGAATCCCCTTCAAATCATCTCTCAGTGGCTTCATCATTGCTTCTTCTCAACAAAAGTTACGGTACCCCTATTTGCCTCCAAAGATTATCAGATGGCTCTCAACTTCTTACACAGCTACCGTGGTAGCGCTGATACCTTTACGGCTTATCGTCGAGATTTAGAGCGCTTTCTTCAGTGGAGTTGGTTTGTTCGCAATCAATCACTGTTAGAGCATAAGCGAGAAGACATTGAATTCTTCATTGAATTCTGCCTAAAGCCTTCTAAACGTTGGATAGGCTTAAAAACCGTTGCACGTTTCAAGACAATTCATGGAGAAAAGCGGCCTAATCCTGAATGGCGACCTTTCGAAGCTCATATCAATAAAAAAAACCATAAAGATGGGCTTATCCCAAATAAAGACGCTTATCAATTCTCACAGCAATCTTTAAAAGTTATGTTTGGTATCTTGAGTAGTTTTTATAACTATCTTCTGCAAGAGGAAGTCGCTCAGGTTAACCCCATTGCCTTAATTCGGCAAAAAAGTAAATTTATTCAAAAACAAGCTAAAATACAGCCCATTCGGCGGCTTTCTAACCAACAATGGGAAACCGTAGTCAATCTTGCAAAAGAAAAGGCGCTCCAAGATATTACTCATGAGAGAACGGTCTTTATCCTTTCATGCCTCTATGGCATGTATCTACGCATTTCTGAATTAACAGCAAGATCTCGTTGGACACCCACCATGGGAGATTTTTACAAAGATTCTGAAGGAAATTGGTGGTTTAAAACAGTAGGAAAAGGAAATAAGGCAAGGCAAATCGCGGTTAGTAATGCCATGCTAAATGCCCTAAAACATTACCGGGTGACATACCTGAAGCTTCCCCCCTTCCCTTCTCTTGATGAAAAAGTTCCACTGATCCCTCATGCTAAAAATCCCAACACACCCATGACCAGTGAGAGACCCATACGACGACTTATACAAGTTTGCTTCGACCAAGCAGCGGATCACCTAGAAACCAATGGCAATCAAGAAGAAGCAAATAATCTTCGCATGGCAACGGTACATTGGCTAAGGCATACAGGAATATCCGAAGATGTAAAACATCGTCCCCGAGAGCATGTGCGTGACGACGCAGGTCATAGCTCAAGCGCTATTACAGATAAATACATCGATATTGAGTTAAGAGAACGCCATAAAACGGCGAGAAATAAAATGCTCATCACAGAAACCGCATAAGTTTTCTTTATTCAATCTGCATCCATGCCATTACATTGGGACTAAATATCGTTTTTGTCTCAACGTCACATCCTAAAAGTCATTCTTCTTTACAAAAAAAAGATGAAAAAATTTTTCAAAAGTTAAAAGTGGCATTTTTCATCTTTTTTTAACATCCCCAGATCTATAATAAATTCAACAATTCATCCCAGAGAGCTTGCCATGACCTTATCACAACAATCAGCTGAAATTTTACTTGATCTTCTCGAAATTAAAGTCGGAGCGCTTCAAGTTCAAGATCGTGATGATGTACGCGAACTTAATAAACTTAGAAAGTGTCGACAAGAACTGCTTTCAACACGCAGTCAAAACACCCCTAAGCACAAAGAGACGTTTGAAGAGCCTGCACCTTTTCAACAAACAGCGTCCCGCAAAATGTCTTCTTCAACATACTAAAGTACTACGATTTGCGTACCCCTCTCTCCAAGCAGCCTTTGACTACCATTAAACGAGTTCATTCATTTGTCTACTGCTAGCCGCTTTCAGTGATTGAGTTTTTTAACTCTGTTTTCTTGTGCCATTGTTTCTCAAGCCCTCTTTTTCTGGCTGATCTTTCTAGCAACATGGATAAGCGTCAAAATACCTTCTTTTACATCTCTCTTAATATTTTAAGAATTAAATAATCGTTTTATGGAAAACAATTAATAAAAAAACTTTAGGTACTGTCCTAGATAACTAGGCTAAGTATCCAAAAATCCATTGTTTTAACTACTTTAATCGCTCTTGAACTGGGTTATTAAAACGCCACTCACACTCCTTAAGAGTCCGTCCAAAGACTTTTTGAATAAGTAGGTCGATTTATGGTTCACTGCACCTAAGCTAAAATACAGGAGGTGTTTACAATGTGGGCCAAGGAAAACCGACCTATCTATAATCGAGATCATCTAAGATACCCAAGTGACCTGACAGATGA
>JAKBAL010000023.1 GCA_021809225.1 Pseudomonadota bacterium
GGTGCTGCTGATCGTGATCGCGTAGCTAAGGATCCCTCCCCATAGAAGGAGCGAGACGAGGTTCATTGTTTCCTGGCGATAAAGATACCTATGGATCAAGCCGAAGCCCAATCCCTGAAGGAATGAGGGATCGACTAAAATAGAGGGCCCTTCCGATCATTTCATCTTCTTTTAAAGAGAGGGCAATTTTTACCACATTTGGATCCATCAATTCATGGGGATCTTCAATGATCGTGGCAAGGGTTGTCATGTCAACGAGGGGATCTTGAAAAGGATCCAACGCATCTTGTAGCAAAGATGGCTCTAAGGTCGGCAAATCCCCTTGCACATTAATCACAAAATTATAGACTCCTCGAGGATCATAGATATCCGCAGCAGCCTTTACCCGGTCTGTCCCAGAGGGAAGACCAGGATCCGTAAGGATCGCCTCGCCCCCAAAGGATTGCACAGCTTCGGCAATTTCTGTATCCCCACAAGCCACAAGGACGGGACCCACATTGGCCGCAACTGCTTTTTCCCAAACATGCCAAATCATCGGCTTTCCACAAATGTCTGCGAGCGGTTTGTTGGGAAGACGCGCCGCTGCCAAACGAGCGGGGATGATAACGAGGGTTTTTTGAAGCATGTTTTTAGGTCTCCTTTAATCAACCAATCCTTAGGGTACAAATGTTTTTGTATAATGCAAATGCTTTTCCAATTACTTTTTCAACCGAAAAGCAAGGGTAAGAACTTTCTTTTGGCTCCCTTCAGCAAAGATCCAGGTTTTAACCGCTTCTATAGCCACTTCATCAAGGCGCGAATAGCCAGAACTTTTGTAAAGATTTACTTCGAGGACACAACCGTCTGAGTTTGTTCTAACGTCAAGACAAACCATTCCTTCCTGCCGTCGCTTGCGGCAGATCCAGGGGGAAGCGGGAAGAGGATGATGGGCTTTTCTGTTCACGACCATCTTTGGCATCGGCTTGGGAGAAGAGTTCTTTTTTCCTTCACTCCCTCCGTGAACAAAGGAATCTACAAGTATAGGACGATTGTCACCTCCCTTTTTAATCTGAGAAAGGGCCTTATGTATTTTCTTCTTTTTGGGGGTCGACGGTTTTTCAGGTTTCCCCCTCTTTCGAGAAGGAGTTTTCAAGAGTGTGTCCCCTTTTTCCCATACCACCTCGATAGCGTTTATATTTTCAAACGCACCTTTTTGTGCAGATGGAATTAGAAAGCAAGCCAGAAGCCCATGAAGACCAAGAGAAAAAAAAGTGGCTAAGATAAGCGTTTTGTCTTTTAGTTTATAAATCATAGCGTTGTTTGATAGTCTTATAAGCCTTTTTCATCACGTCAACATAAAGCCTAATCCGATAATAAATTTCTTTAGCAAGGGGCAAGTTATAAGTGTGAGACGTTAAGTTTCGATCATCAAGCATATTCAGCCACAATTTTTCATCATCAATAAGCTTGAGTTCAAAGGATTTTTGGAGGGTTGATCGAGGAGAATTCACTTCAAACCGCTCTTGCTTGCAAATTTTCTTTAAAACTTTTAAGAGCAGCGTCGTTGTTGTCTTAAAGCGATGGATAGCAGCATCTCGAGCAAACGGATCAATATTTTCAGGCAGCTTGGCCACTTCCTCTAATTGTTCAATAGCATTTCCTAAATGCAGAAAAGCTTCATGCCAGAAATATAGATCTCTATTTTGATAATTTTCCATTTATTTAACGTAAACGCCCCCCTTAAAATGCGCAAGGCATCATGTCTTTGCCTCTATTCCAATAAAGAAAGCTCGACCGCGTGTTCCATATCCAAAAACCTCTTCATAACGCTTATTGGTGAGGTTCTCAATACGTCCGAACAATGCGACATGTTGATGAATGTCATAGGTTCCCCCAAGGTGAATTACGCCATAAGGGGAAAGTCTTTTTCGAGGTTGATTATTCTTCCGCGCTGTCACTCCATATCCCTGTACAAAAAAAGAAAGATCGGAACGCGCTTGCCAATGAATCTCTCCAGCGCCCTTAAACGTGGGGATGAAGGGAGCTGTTTGATGATGTGGACAATCCTTTGCGTTGGTCAGAGTCAAAGCGGTTTTAATTTCAAGAGTTTTGATTGGTTTTAAGGAAAAGGCCATTTCGACACCTTTTGCAACTCGCCTTTCCCCATTGAATCGCATCCATTTTCCATTTGGAAGGCGGTTAGAGAGAACTATTTTTTCAATTCTTGTTAAAAAGCAAGTCACGCTTGCTTTAACCTTATCTTCAAAAAAAGTTTGATCCAGACCAGCTTCAAGATTTTGGCTTTTTTCAGGCTTTAGATAAGGATTGGGTATTTGCCAAGGGCTTTTTTGGAAGAGATCAGAAAGAACCGGTGGCTTAAAGTTCGTTCCATAACTCGTTCTGAGAGTGGTTGTAGAGGTTACCTTTTGATCCACTCCAACATTAAAAGTGAGCTGATTTTTTAAATCTTGATAGCGATCTACACGAATGCCTCCTTTCAATGCCGTGGTCTCAAAAGGTTTAAAAGTATGAATCAAAAAAATTCCTCCATGAGCTCTTGTATGAAGAGTGTCCTCTTGCGCTCGTTCTTGTCCCCCATCAAAACCCGTCATCAGCGTATTTTGAGGATTCACAGTAAACTTAGAAAGATAAGCGAGGAAGGGATGTTCTCCTATAGTCGCGTTGCGAAAGGAGGGAGTTGTTGTCTTGAGGCGCGTTCTGGAATAAGACGCTTTTAGAGAATGCTCCCACATCTCATGGCCCCATTTATTTTCAAGACTCGCTAGCAAAATTTGGGTGTCACTGAAATTTTTGGCTAAGAAGGGAAAGATTTCCTTTTTCTCATGCACAAAGCGAGGGTCATCAAATTGAACTCTTCCTTCAGAATAGCGCACAAGCCCCTCGACTTCCCAATTGTCCGTAAGAGCATATCCAACGCGGGTGGATAGGGTTCCATTTCGATAGTGATCACCTTGGCGATTTCCGTGGAGGGGATTTGTAAAGGGGGAAGGTCCTCTTTGAAAACCCGCGGTTGTCATGGAAAATTGAAGAGGGCCTTCCTCACCTTGAGCGGTTACGGCACCATATTTTGTACGAAAACTTACTGTTTCGACAGAGGCCTTTAAGGAGGGTTTTCCCCGTCCTTTCTTGGGTATAAGCTGAATGACTCCACCAAGGGCTCCAGGACCATAAACCAAGTTTTGGGGACCAGGCAGAACTTCAATCCGCTCAAGGTCCGCATTGAGAAAATTTGAAAGATCAACCCCCCCACCAGCAGCGGGATTATTGACATAAATCCCATCTACAAGAACAAGGTTTTGAGAAGAACGCGCACCGCGTATTGAAAAATCGACCTGGCGTCCAAGCGTTCCAATGGAGTTAAGAATGATGCTTGGAGCATAAGGGAGGGCATCCTTCAGAAATGTTTCCTGATATTTATCTATTTCTTTTTGATTGATAACAGTTTCATATCCTCCCACACTTTCAGGTGAGGAAGAAACAGATGAAGCTGTAATCTCGTACACTTCCTCATGGTCCGCTAAAACTTTAAAAGGAATTATAAAAATAAATGCACATACAATTAAAACGGGATAGAGCATAGAATCTCCGCAGGGTTGATCGACAATTTCTTGTCGTCACCACTAACGGAAAGCCGTGACTTTTGACGCATCCCGCGCAAAAGGGAGGTGACTCATTATGGCAGGTCTCCTGACTTGGGCCTCATCACCCTTTTCTCCCCCTTCCCGAAGTCAAACTTCAGTGGGTTAATGGAGTGGGCTCTTCCCTTACAGTTACGGGAGTAGTCACGGGTTTACACCGTGTTCCCTCTTAGGCATATAAGCACCATAGCTGGATAAGGGATAAGATTTATGATTAAAAAAGTCAAGGACAGCGGCGCCACGCATTAAAAAATGTGTTGTGTTGCTAGGATTAAGTCACCCAAAAGAGGCACGATCAAGTGGGTGCTCATCTCTTTAGGTTTATGGTAGACTATGGAAGGAAAGGAGAGATTATGTGGCCGGATGTCATAGCACTGCGGGATTTTTATGCCACACGCCTTGGGCATGTGGTTCGTCGAATGATTCGTCGTAGAGTTCGGGAACTCTGGCCGAATGTTAAAGGACGGGACATGATGGCCCTTGGTTATCCTACTCCTTTTTTAAGGTACTATCGTGAAGAAGCCACGCGACTTGTAGCCCTCATGCCAGCTGAACAAGGGGCTCTTTCTTGGTCACGGGACTCACCTAATATTGTGGTTTTGACGGAGGAGGCCCAGTTACCGCTTGCGGATAAGTCCGTAGACTTTGCTCTTGTCGCCCACGCCCTTGAATTTACATCAAAACCGCGTGAGATGATCCGGGAGATTTGGCGTGTTTTGGCGGACGGAGGTCGCTTAATTTTAATTGTCCCGAATCGCACGAGCATATGGGCACGCCTGGAAAAAACACCTTTTGGTCACGGCCATACCTATAGTCTATCCCAGCTCAATCAATTCTTAAGGGATAATACATTTATGCCCCTCAACGCTGAGTACGCGCTTTATTTTCCACCTTCTCAATCAAGGCTCTTATTAAGTGCAGCAAGCGCTTGGGAAAAAATAGGCCACAAATGGTTCCGAAATTTATCAGGCGTTTTAATCGTTGAAGCGACAAAACAAATTTACGCAGGCAGCATGGTAGAGAAAGTGGCATGGAAAGAACAACTCCACCTCGCAAAAAAGTTGAGTCTTCCGATTAAAAATTGATGTAATAATTTTGGAGTCATTCTTATCCATGACATGCATATGGGCAGAAATAATATAGAATTATAAACGCAACCCTTTATTGACTTTAAAAAACGAAATGTGTACAAATAAACTTCTTAAAGCGTGTTTTATATTAGAATAAAGGAATTAGTAGTGGAAAGAAAAAATTGGATTTTAATGGTGAGTATGCTTGCCATAATGGCTAATACGGCTGTCTTTGGAATGGAAGAAGAAGAAGAAGAAGAGTACCCAAGTTTTACTCGTCCTCTTCAAAACCCTCCTCAAGAGAATGTAGATCGGGAAAATGAAAAAATGGATTTATCGTTCCCAACATACTTCCCTTCTTTGAGTGAAAAAGAGGAAGGAGAGAAAGAGGATTCCCCAATGAATGAAGTTTGTCTCGAGTTCCAGGTTGACCAAGACGTAAATGGTATCTTAGAATATTTAGAGAAGAATGGGGCTTTTGAAACAGATATTATGACAGGTATGCCTTTGATAATACACCATATATCTTCAAGTCACTTAGTTCCACCAACATATACGAGCCCTTTGCCAGAAGAGAACCGTGATTTTTTTTGCCAGTCAGTGAAAGCCCTATGTACAGCTTATCTGAGAGAACAAGCTCCAGGGAAAAGTTTATCAGATATGATTCACATGCTCATCAGTGATTTTCAGATGTATGGGTTATACAGTGGGGAAAATGTTTCTACTGTAAAGAATAGATTAAGGGCGAATCTTTCCATATTTAAGCTTGCTGATGACCATTGGTCTTTAGGGAGCGATTCGGGTTTAAGAGACGCGTTAGATGCAAACCCTCACGTATTTCGATTTGGGGAAGAGCAGTGGTCTTTAGGTATTTCTAAAGACATGTCACCAGAAAAAAAAGAAGCCTTCCAAGCCGTTTGGGCAGAAATTTTAGAGGCCGAACCTATCCTGACAGTACCCTTAGGAAACCTAATTAGCCGATTTTCTAATGGGATGGATGAGAATCAAAAACAGACGCTTACTTCTATCTTTTACTATCGAGCGATAAATCAAGAGAAGGAAGATCAGGAGTATCGAGAGTGGTTTACTCTTATAGAGAAGTACGCACCTAGAAACGAAACCTCTCCTCAACAAAGGCTTGATTGGTTACAAGAACGGGCAACTTACATTAATGAACAAGGTGGCTTTAATAAACATTAATATTTCCTTTCTTTTGTAAGGGCGATTTCAAAAGAGGGGCGCAAGTTCGCCCCTCTTTTTTTAGTATGTGGGGATCCTCTATTGTCATCCCTGCGAAGGAGGCTGTTCAAGTTCGTTGTGTATATAGGTTTTATAATTTGAAATTTGTCGCCATTCCTCTGACTTCACTCCTTGCGGAGGCGAAGGATGATGATGGGCGAGCAGTTACTAAGAATTCACCTTTCCATTTCTGGAAATAAAGTTTACACTAAAAAACATAATAATAGGAAATAATAAAAATGATATTAGAATTCGTGAAACAATTTTCTTTTGAATTACCCTGGAGCTGGTTCCCGGACTTTATTGGTTGTTTGGGTGCAATGGTTGTACTTACAGCATATGCTTTGCTTCAGGCGGGAAAGCTAAGGTCAGAGGGCATTCTTTATTCTTTTTTAAATTTAGTGGCAGCTCTCTTGATCTTAATTTCGTTGATCTATTCCTGGAACCTAGCTGCAGCTGTCATGGAAATTGCTTGGCTGATGATTAGTGCTTTCGGCATGGTTAAAGGATTTTTTAAACATCCTAATTATCAGCAACCTGTAAAAAGTTGGTAAGAAAGACCTCAAATCAATGCTTTTAATGTAATAATCCTAAGAAAGACCCTTTAAAGCCGTTTTTTTAAAAATAAGACTTTAAGGTAAGGTTCGCAATTTCTTTTAAAGACGCTTCCGTCAATTTTTTCTTTTCATTTTCGTCCTTTGAAAGGACGTTTTCTACAATCGCGAGAGCTTCGCTTATGGCCTGTTCGCGCAATTTGGATTTTGCTTCTTCTGTTGCTATAGCCATGCGCTCTAAAAAAGCTTTTTCCTTATTCGCCATAAGTTTCTCAAACTCATGTTCACTTACTTTCTTAAATTCTAAAGCTTCTGTTTCAGCAAAAGAAACAATTTTAGAAGCCTGCTCAAGAGCTTCTTTATGTTTTTCTGTATAAGAATTTAAAAGACTTAAGGCCTCATCATGTAAATGTTGAGCCGCTTCTAATTGATGCGCGACTTTACGGCTGTGCTCATCAAGAGATTGTGTGAGAAAAGCAAAAGCTCTTTTTCCAAACACGGCTAGAAAAAGGATAAACGCAATAAAAACCCAAAACTCTGGGGTTGAGAACATCAAGATTCTTCCTTTTTTTCAAGAAGTTTATCAGGAGAATATTCAACTCCCATAAGTTTTGTTAAGATAGCACTTGCAACCTCAACAGCCACTGACCGAATTTCCTTGCTTGCATCTGATCGAGCCCGAAAAAGGTCTTGCTCCGTCATACGGAGACGATCCTTTAGTTTATCCTGAAAATCTTTTTGTTTGTGGCCGATAGAAGTCGCAGTGGCAGAAGCTATGGATTTAGAATGTTGGTGGGCGCGCTCCCTTGCTTGAGCAAGGGTCTTTTCATAGTCGGCTAAGAGTTCTTCAGCCCGCTCTCGATACATGCTGGCTTTGTTAATCTGTGCTTCAATTGTTTCGCCTCGCGTTTCAAGAACGCGTGTGATTTTTGGGATAGCTTTATAAGATAAGATCAAATAAAGAGCAAAGAAACATATCACCAACCAAAAAATCTGAGAGAAAAAGGTGGACGTATCTAATTGGGGCATGGGTTTTGCTCTGATCCGAACTTATTTAAATAAAATCAAAAAGGCGATCAAAAGGGCAAAAAGAGCAACCGCTTCAGTGAGGGCAAATCCTAAAATTCCGATAGGAAAAATTTGTTCTCGGGAAGAAGGATTTCTAGAAATAGAACTGATAAGAGAGGAAAAGATAAGTCCAATACCGAGACCGACTCCGGCAAGAGCAAACATTGCCAATCCCGCCCCAATCATTCGTGCAGCTTCAACGTCCATCGTATTCTCCTTTTCTAATGTAAGTGGATAGCGTCTTGTAAATAAATACATGTTAATATCGTAAACACATAGGCTTGTAAAATAGCAATCAGAATTTCAAATGCCGTTAGCAATGTGTTCACAGCTAAAGGAGCAATTCCCAGAACGCCTAACATGACCGTAAATCCAGCAAATACTTTGAGCATTGTGTGTCCTGCCATCATATTAGCAAACAGACGAACAGAAAGGCTTATGGGTCGAGAAAGATAAGATAAAATTTCAATGGGAATAATAAGTGGAAGCATATAAATGGGTGCACCTTTGGGAACGAAGAGGGTAAAATAATGAAACCCATGGCGTATAAATCCAATGAGAGTTGCCATTCCAAACGCAATCATCGCAAGACCAAACGTTACAATAAGCTGGCTTGTAAACGTAAAGTTATAAGGAATCATTCCGATTAAATTTCCCATCAAAATAAACATAAAAATCGTAAAAATAAAAGGAAAATACTTTTTCCCTTTTATTCCCAGGGTTTCATCAAGTAGATTCGCCACAAACCCATAGGTTATTTCTGTCAAGGCTTGCCACCGTCCCGGAATTATTTGGGAACGACTCATTCCCCCAATCAAAAAAAAGGCTGTGGCGAGAACGGCCATAACCATAAAAAGGGAAGAGTTTGTAAAAGATATATCGATCCCATCAACTTTTATAGGGATAAGGGAGTGAATTTCAAATTGATGAAGGGGATCAAACATCGGTGTCCTTCTTATTGTTTCCGGGCCTTCTAGGGGTTAAAGCTCGATAGACATTAAGCATACCAGCTACTGATCCGAGGATAAACAAGGAAATGAGCCCCCAAGGAAAAGTTCCAAATGCCCAATCGATGAAAAGCCCTAATCCAACTCCCACAAACACTCCTGAAACAAGCTCAACACCTACATTAAAAAACTTACCCACTAAACTTTGAGGTGGGTCTCCTTTAAAGGGTTCGAGACCGACGTTTTTCTTAGCTTCCTGGATCTTCCTTTTTAACTTGTCTAATGCCGGATCACCAGACATTCATTCTCTTCCTTTTTTCAATAAGATAGGCGTCCCCTAAAAGGCTGTCAAGAGACTGGTAATAAAATCAGTTGCAGCAGGCAGGAGGATTATTGACACAAGAAGGACTAGTTTGCACCATCAGCATCAGTTGAACAAGGTTGGTGAGCGTCGGCTTCTCCTCTTATGAAGAAAAAGAACCCCATAATAGCCGCCATGTTCATCCATATTTGAAAACATTTTATTAACATTACTCATTCTCCTTTTTATATTAAATAATCTTGACGTCACCTAATTTCAGGATTGTCTTTCTTTTTCGCCCTGTGCAGCTTTCATATTCTTACCTAGGAACGCCTTTAGCTTAAAAAAAAATGGTTAAGGAGGGATTAACAACTTATTTAAATTTTTTTGTCATAAGTATGTTATACTCATCATACTTGAAGATACCTTATTTGCGCCCCCTTCGGGGGCTCGCAAAGACGTCTTGCTCCCGCTCGCCTTTGCGAGGAACGTTAGCGACAAAGCAATTCAGACATCTTCAAATTCATCGGATATATCGTGTTTAATCATAGGGATTGAAATGCAGAAAAGTATTGGGATATTTTTATTTAATGGGGCTGAAGTCTTAGACTTTGCTGGTCCTTTTGAAGCTTTTACGACAGCATCGCGCCTTTGCGAACGGGCAGGAAAAGAAAGACCCTTTAATGTCTTTACTTTCGCAACAACGAAAAAAAATATTATTGCTCGTGAAGGGTTGGAAATCAGCCCAACTTTTGATCTTCAGAATGTTCCAGCTATGAATATTTTGATTATCCCAGGGGGGGTTTCGGACGAACCGCAAGGACAAGAAGAAGTAATGGAGTTCCTCAGGCAAGCAGTCAAAAATAAAGTTGAAACGGTTGCTAGTGTTTGTACAGGGACTTTTATACTCGCAAAAGCAGGAATTTTAAAAGGATTAAAAGCAACAACCCATTGGAATCATACTAAAAAATTAAAAAAGGCTTTCCCCGATATTGACGTCATCGAGGGTGTCAAATATGCGGATCAAGGAGGAGTTTTGACAGCTGCAGGCGTCGCATCGGGTATTACGATGAGCCTTTACCTTATCTCGCGCATCGTTAATGAAGCCCTTGCAGAACGAACAGCTAAAGAAATAGAGTTTCCATACTCCCCAGAAAATGCGTTATAAGCCGGCTTTCAAAAATTAGTGTTCCGTGTTAAGAAGCATGTATGCCTATTGAAAGCACCTTAACAGAAATAGCAATTGTTGTCACCGCAGCTCTTGCCTGCGGTATTATTCTTGAAAAATTTAAGCAGCCTTCGATTCTTGGTTATATTTTTGCAGGTGTGATCTTAGGTCCTTCTCTTTTTGGGTTCATCGAAAATCGGGAAGCCGTCTCTATGTTAGCAGAGCTTGGGGTTCTCATGCTCTTATTTGTGGTGGGGATGGAGCTTAGTTTAAGGCCATTTGTAAAAATTTGGCATATTTCTGTTGGATGCATCGGCTTGCAGGTTTTGGGAGGTCTTGCAATCTCCTTTCCACTCGCTCAACTTTTCGGTTGGCCCCTCAACTTAGCCCTTCTCTTAGCCTTCGTTTTTGCCCTGAGCAGTACAGCTGTGGCTGTTAAAATGTTAGATACAATTGGAGAGCTTAAAACAGGAACAGGACGACTTACTATTGGCGTTCTTGTCGCGCAGGACTTAGCGATCGTTCCTATGATTCTTATCATTCGGGGACTCCAACCTGGGGCGACTTTGAGTATCCCTCTTATCTTGATTAAAATCGTGGTTGCCGTTGGTCTTTTGGCCCTCCTTGTCTGGTATTTAAGCCGAAAAGAGCGCATCCGCCTTCCCTTTTTACATATGGTTGTGGGACATACAGATTTGACCCCTTTGCTGGGCCTCACTTTTTGTTTTGGAGCAGCTGCAGTTGCGGGTCTTTCTGGACTTTCCGCGGCTTATGGTGCTTTCCTAGCCGGGCTCATCATGGGCAACAGTCATGAACGACAAGTAATTATCGATAAAATGACACCCATTTATAGTGTCTTGATTATGGTCTTTTTTCTTTCCATCGGTCTTCTCCTTGACCTAAATTTTATTTGGGAAAATTTAAGTACGGTATTGATGATATTGCTTTTTATTACGCTTGGTAAAACAGCTCTCAATATCAGCATCCTTCACTTGCTGCGCCAACCTTGGATAAAATCTTTCCTTTCAGGGGTTGTCCTCGCCCAGCTTGGAGAATTTTCCTTTCTCCTAGCAACCGTAGGAGAAGAAGTCGGAGTTGTGAATGAATATGGGACAAATCTCATTGTTTCTTTAACCGTTCTTTCCTTAATATTAAGTCCCATTTGGCTATCAACGGCCAAAAAACTCCATGATCTTGCACCTAAACGCATAACAACCCTTTCGCACCTTTTAGATCTTTTATATGGTAACAAGCTTTCACTCATAAAAAGACATTATATGAAACTTAAAGATAGAGTGTTCCACCGTGCCGACTCTCGAGATTGAATCTCAATACAAAGGAATGGTGGGAGGTGTTGATGAAGTGGGAAGGGGGCCTTGGGCGGGCCCAGTTGTAGCCGCTGTAGCCGTTTTTCTAGAACCACCCCCGCCTTCTCTCATGAAAAACATTGATGACTCTAAAAAACTCTCCAAGATCAAGCGCGAAAAGATTTATAGCGACCTTTTGGATCTTAAGGCCTTTCAGTATGGCCTAGGGCTTGCCTCCGTTGAGGAAATAGACCTCCTCAATATCTCAAAGGCCACTTTTCTTGCCATGGAACGCGCGGTCCAAAACCTTCCCCAAAAACCCCACGCCCTTCTCATTGATGGGATATTGAT
>JAKBAL010000024.1 GCA_021809225.1 Pseudomonadota bacterium
CCCATACTTTATTAACTCATAAATTGCATAGCATAGTTATAAGTAATCCAGAATACTTTACATATAAAGCAGGGCAATATATAAAACTTTATTTAGATGATGGTACATTTAGGTTGTATTCAATAGCTAATGCTCCTAATCTCCATTATCTTGAGCTACATATTCAAGAACCAAACCATGATAATTTCCTTAAAAATTTTTTACTTACATTAAAAATTAATCAAACTCTTTTTATTTCAAATTCCATGGGGAAATTAGTGTGTTCCCCTAACATTAATCATCCTACATTATTAATTGCTGGGGGATATGCTTTTGCTCCTCTTAAAGCAATAATTGAAAATCTTTACATGAAAGAAGATGTTAATTTTCCTGTTTATTTGTATTGGGGCATATCAACAATATTAGATGTATATTATCACAAAGAATTAAAGAAAATAAAAGAGGATGTTGATTGGTTTAATTATCAATTAATCTTAAGTCATTATGACAATCAATGGAAAGGGGACATTGGAAAATTGGGAGATTTTATATTTCGTGATTTTAACAATTTAGAAGACTTCAATATGTATGTTTGTGGCTCAAAGACTATGGTAAAAGACATATACGACAAAGCTCTTCAAAATAATCTGATGCCAAGTCATTTTTATAGTGATTATGATTTAGAAGCTTAATCCTTATTGGACTAAAGTTGCTCTGAAACAGGTTGAAATCCACTCTTCAAAGGAAGTTTCAAGGGATCTTCCGTCATCTCAGAGGTTATTATGTCACTCGTTCCACTTCTTAATCTTAAAGCAGATAAAAGAGTAACAATAGCGGTTATAATAATGTAATAAGTAGGAGCAAATGGGCTGCCCGTTTTATCAATCAAAAATGTGACGATTAAAGGTGCTGTACCACCAAAAAGAGCAATACCTATCCCATGCCCTATAGAGATAGTGCTATAGCGCAATTGGGGGGGCACCATGCTTGCTATTATTTTCGGGCTAGCTGCCATTCCCATAGCAATGAATAAGCCAAATATGAGCTCACCAATCAATATATATTCTAATTGATTTTGCAAAAATAAATTATAAACAGGATATGCCGCAAGCATGATTCCTATCGCTGAAATAATCAGGAGAGACTTACTACCGATCTTATCCGTCAGCGCCCCAAATAAAGGAAGCGTTAATATCACTGTAATAATCGCTGCCATAGTCAATAGCATCGCATTGGCCATGGGAAGCCCAATAATTTTTGTTAAGTATGTAGGCATGTAAGCTATAATAATATAACTCATTGCGTCTACTTGTATGCTAACGCCCATAATCATGAGAAGTGTACGTTTGTGCATTTTAAAAATGTGTATGAGGGGGATACGTACGATATCGCCTTTTTTCTTTATTTGTTCAAAAATGGGAGTTTCAGCTACTTTCATACGTGTATAAAACCCAATGATGGCGGTTACAATTCCAAACAAAAAGGGGAGTCTCCAGCCCCAAGCATATAAAGATTCATGACTTAAAATTGCTGTTGTAATACTAATGACTGTTATACTTAATAAGCCACCAATAAATGAGCCCATGATAGCTAAACTCGAGAAAAATCCTTGATGCTTTATTGATGAATGCTCATAAAGAAAAATTATTGAACCCGTATATTCACCACCGCAAGACAAGCCTTGTAGTAACCTTAGTAAGATAAGTAGGATAGGAGCCCAGATCCCTATATTTTGATAAGTAGGTAATAAACCCATCAAAAACGTAGGGACCGCCATTAATAATAAAGTAAAAGCGAGTGTATTTTTTCTACCAAATCGATCGCCTAGATGACCAAAAATAATTCCACCCAATGGTCGCGTCAGGTAACCTGCCGCAAAGCCCCCGAATGTTGCTAAAAGAGATAAGATCGGATCATGTGTTGGGAAAAATAAAGTTGCTAAGACGGGCGCTAAAAAAGCATATAATGTAAAATCGTACCATTCTAATACTTCTCCAATGATTCCAGCTGCAACAACTTGTTTTTTCATAGCATGCTTCCAAATTTATTGATTACACTACGCTACCATTTCCACATTATATTGGCGCTTAAGGTATTCATAGTGCGTTGGTAACATTTCACTGTATCTTTTCGAGTTCATTTGAATATCACGGAATATATCTTCTGCTTTTTCCATAATATCGTCACGATAATTCAATATAGGTAAGCTTAATTGTGGTAGTCTATTAACCCCGCAAAGGATGCATTGATAACTGCTATTCGTCCAAAAGTTTTCAAATCGAGCTGAAAATGAATTATAGAGATTATTATCAGACTGATGGCTTTTGCGAACAGGGATTCCCGCATCCTGACGAGATAATATTAATTGTAAAAATTCTGGCATTTTAGTTTCGTATTTATTAGCTTTCCAAAATGGAGTATCTTCTCTAGGAGATGTTTTGAAGTGCATAGCAATAAAGTTTTTAACATCCTCTACCATGTAAGAAACTTTTTGATTGAATTTATCTCGAAAAGCAGGATTTATTTTTTTGTCAGGGAAATTTTTAATTAATTGATAAAGAGCAGCATAGATGAAGTAAATTCCTGTAGATTCAAGCGGTTCTAAAAAGCTACTTGATAACCCGATACTAACACAATTCTTTACCCAAGAATTACGACGTCTTCTTGACTGAAATTTAACAAATCGAGTGTCTGCTTTCTCCCCTCTTTTACCAAAAAACTTGCGAATTTCTTGTTCTGCCTCTTCATCACTTATAAAATGGCTAGAATAAACATAACCATTACCCGATCTATGAAACAAGGGGATCTCCCACAACCATCCTGCTTTAAATGCAGTTGCCGACGTATAAGGGCGTATGTCATCAATTTCAGGATTTTCTGGAATGTTTATTGTGACAGCCCTATCTGTTAATAAAGTTTCTTCAAAAGAAATGATGGGTTCCTTCAGGACTTTCTCAATTAAAAACCCTGTAAATCCAGAGCAATCTATAAATAAATCAGCATGATATTTTTTGCCAGTTTCACCCACGACACACCGGATATTACCTTGCTCGTCCAACTCAGTCGTTACAAGGTTATCAATGGCATGTATAACGCCCCGCTTAGTAGACCAACCTTTTAAAAAGTTTGCTACTAATAACGCATCAAAGTGGTAGGCATAATGTTGAGCGGGTGTACCGTCAAAAAATTTCGGGGATTTATTTAAGTCGCATGAAGCGACCATATCAAAGCATGCATAATCCATAGGCATGGGATAGTTGTTTTCTAAGCGTTTTTTTATCCAAATATGAGTGAGTGGTATTTCCTCTATTGATGGTATTTCCCCAAAATTATGATAATAGTAGTCGCTTCCTGCACCTATGGGCTTTGTCCAGTTTTGGAACTTAACACTTAATTTATAGGTTGCGTGGCACGCAGGCATCCATTCTGTTTCAGGAATACCGAGCTTATCAAAAAACTCTGTCTTGATTGTGGGGACTGTTGCCTCGCCCACACCTATACGTGGGATAGAAGATGATTCTATTAGGGTAATATTAGCATTGAAATTAAGTGATTTAGCAATATAAGCTGCGGACATCCAACCAGAGGTTCCGCCTCCGATCACAACTATGTCACGAATCATGTTTTCATTATTCTTCATATAACTCTCCCTCATATGAATAATTTATGGATGGTAAAAGTATGTTTACCAATTTTCAAAGAACTTATTAGCCTCTTGACGAGAAATAATACAAATTGCAACCTCTGTCTAGAAAAATTCTTTTAAGAATTTCAGTAGCTAAAGAAATAAATACCATATACATAAAAAACCTAGACCTACTCTTTTTTACTTTTTGTAAAATTTTCGATCATGGGCATTAGCTCAATGGGCAGGGGAAAAACAATGGTGGAGTTATTTTCTTCAGCAATTGATCCCAAAGTTTGGAGGTAGCGAAGAACCATCGTTTGTGGCTGCTGAGCAAGAACTTGCGCGGCTGTAAGAAGATTTTCTGAAGCCTGGTATTCTCCTTCTGCATGAATGATTTTCGCGCGACGGTCCCGCTCAGCTTCGGCTTGTTTGGCAATCGCGCGAATCATACTCTCGTCCAGGTCTACCTGTTTAATTTCAACGTTCGTGACCTTAATACCCCACGCTTTTGTTTGCTCATCCAAAATACCCTGGAGAGAGGCGTTGAGTTTATCACGCTCAGCTAGGATGACATCTAGCTCGTGTTGACCTAAAACAGACCGTAAGGTTGTTTGGGCCAATTGGCTGGTGGCTTCAAAGAAATCTTCCACATTGATAATGGCTTTTTGAGGATCAATCACGCGGAAATATAAAACGGCATTGACTTGAAGAGAGACGTTGTCTCGAGAAATAACTTCTTGAGTCGGGATATCAAAAACAACGACCCGTAAATCAACCCGCATCATTTTCTGAATGATGGGAAAAACAAGAACCAGGCCGGGCCCTTTTACTTTCCAAAATCTTCCGAGGGTAAAGACAACTCCCCTTTCAAATTCCCATAGAATACGGAAGCTTCTGAAGATAATGAGTAGAAATACAACTAAAATAATACAAAATAATATAAAAGTATTCGAAAAATCAGCTGGTGAATATTCATGCATGTTTAGCTTCCTTTTGATATAATAAGCGCTAGTCCTTCACTCTTTTCCCTTTTTTAAGGCAAGAGGTGATCGCGCTTTCCAAAGCTCTTCATCCATTTTTACACATCCTAATTTTTTATGATATTATAAATGAGTAAATCAAAAATTAATCATGCCGCTTTTTCTCCCTTCATTCAAAATTAAATTCTAGGGAGTTATACTTGATTATTTATCGCTAAAAACTTGACTGTCTTTTTTTAACCATTCATGATTTAAAAAAAATATCTTAAAGATATGAAAAAAGAGAGAAAATAATAATGAAGTTGCAATGGAAATCCGGAATTATTGGCGTTTTTGCCCTGTTTGTATTGGGCGAACTAAAAGCCGAACAACCGCTCGCTCTTACAGTACCAAAACTTATGACTCAGTCAAAACCTACAACCCCTGCGGAAGCTGAAGCTCAGCTTCAGGGAGCTATTACAGATTTTTGTTATTGGTTTGCTTATGTTGGAGAATTTTTCAATATGAGTTTTTGTAACCCTGAAGAATGTAATACACCAACAGGTTTTTATAATTGCTTAGAGAAAGTAGCAGCTTGGCTAGATCCAGAATTATGTGTGGATCTCAAATCCCAGTTGCGTCCTATCTGTGATAATGCTTGTACATGGCTTTTCTGTAAAAAATCTGACGTACGCCAAGCTTGTAAATCTGTTTGCTGTCCCCTTAACCGTGATAACATTAAGAATTGTATGGGCAAGGGAGAAAGCTGTCCTTTCCCTCCCATTAAATGCGGATCAGCTCTTTCTAAAAAAAGACGAGAGCCTTCACAAAAAGGAAAATCTTATTAGGAAAGATCTTTTGCTGATTCAGGATGGAAAAAATGAATAAGGACGTATATTAAACCTTGACATCCTCACTCTTCACCCTCGTTTCTGAGTTTGAACCCGCTGGTGATCAACCGCAAGCGATTCAAGACTTGTTGAAAGGTTTGGACGAAGGCGACCGAAATCAGGTTTTGCTTGGTGTGACTGGGTCTGGAAAAACCTTCACCATGGCTCAGATCATTGCTCGCATGGGGAAACCGGCCCTAATTATGGCGCCGAATAAGACCTTGGCTGCTCAGCTGTATGGAGAGATGAAATCCTTTTTCCCCCATAATGCGGTGGAATATTTTGTCTCTTACTATGATTATTACCAACCCGAGGCTTATGTGCCGCGGACTGATACCTACATTGAAAAAGAAGCGACCATTAACGAGCAAATCGATCGGATGCGCCATTCTGCAACACGGTCTCTTCTTGAGCGGCGAGATGTGATCATTGTAGCGAGTGTCTCTTGTATTTACGGTATCGGGTCAGTGGAAACTTATAGCCAAATGGTGGTGCCTCTCAAAGTTGGCGATCGGATTGAGAGAGGCGATCTTTTACGAAAGTTGGTGAGTCTTCAATACAAGCGTAATGATATTGATTTTCATCGAGGAACCTTTCGAGCGAAAGGGGATATTATCGAAATTTTCCCATCCCACTATGAAGACCGGGCCTGGAAAATTTCCCTCTTCGGGGACGAGATTGAAACAATTGTGGAGGTTGATCCTTTAACAGGAGCCAAAACGTCTACCCTTGAAACCATTAAGGTTTATGCCAATTCCCACTATGTCACCCCAGGGCCTACGATCCAGCAAGCCATTCAAGGGATTAAGGTGGAGCTCAAAGAGCGCCTTGAAGAACTTAGGCAGGAAGACAAACTATTGGAAGCTCAACGCTTGGAACAGCGCACGAAATTCGATCTTGAAATGCTCGCAGCCACAGGGATGTGTGCAGGGATTGAAAACTACTCTCGCTTTTTGACAGGCCGGGCGCCTGGAGAGCCCCCTCCCACCCTGTTTGAATATTTGCCGAAAGATTCTCTTTTGTTTGTCGATGAAAGCCATGTCACTGTTCCCCAATTAGGGGGGATGTATAAGGGGGACGCTTCGCGCAAAAGAACTCTTTCTGAGTATGGATTTCGTTTGCCCTCTTGTCGAGATAACCGACCCTTGAAGTTTGAAGAATGGGAGGGCATGCGTTCATCCACTGTTTTTGTCTCGGCCACCCCTGGTCCTTGGGAGATGGATCAAACCCAGGGTGTATTTGCAGAGCAAGTGATTCGGCCCACAGGACTTATGGATCCCGTTTGTATTGTAAGGCCCGTTGAAAACCAGGTGGAAGATCTGATTCAGGAATGCCAAGAAGTGGCTAAGAAAGGTTTTCGTGTTCTGGTGACGACGTTAACCAAACGCATGGCAGAAGCTTTAACCGAATACCTCAGTGAAGCGGGCCTTAAGGTTCGGTATGTGCATTCTGATGTGGATACCCTAGAGCGCATTGAAATTATCCGAGATCTGCGACTGGGTGTGTTTGATGTCTTGATTGGAATCAACCTTTTAAGAGAAGGTCTTGATATCCCCGAATGTGGACTTGTCGCCATATTGGATGCAGATAAGGAAGGCTTCCTGCGGTCTAAAACCTCTCTCATCCAAACGATGGGAAGGGCTGCTCGGAACGTGGAGGGGAGGGCCATCTTATATGCGGATCGAATCACAAATTCTATGAAAGCAGCCCTTGAGGAAACCAATCGACGGCGAGAAAGGCAGCAGGCCTATAATGCTGCCCATGGAATTACTCCTGAGACCATTAAACGATCGATCCATCGGATTTTGGAAAGTGTGTATGAAAAAGATCATACAACAATTTCTTTGGCAGAAGATCCTTATTTGGAAATGAATCCTAAAAAGAGGAAAGCCTATAAAGAAAGCCTTGAAAAGAAAATGTTTGCGGCAGCGGGCAACCTGGAATTTGAAGAAGCTGCGCGTTTGAGAGATGAACTGAAGAGGTTAGAAGAGAAAGAGTTAGAATTAGGTGCTCTGGAATAATGTTTACCGAATAAGTACTTATATGGTGCACTAAGAGAATAGAAGGCTGGAGTTCGGTTATGGATGCAATTACCTATACACAAGCGCGTAAAAATTTCACACAAGCGATGAATCGCGTGTGTGAAGATCATGTTCCCCTTGTTATTACACGCCAATCAAAAGAGCCTGTGGTGATGCTTTCTCTTGCGGATTACAATGCCATTGAAGAAACATTGTACCTTTTACGGAGCCCTCGAAATGCTCAGAGGCTGCTTGAATCTATACGGGCAGCAGAAAGAGGTGAATTTATTCAGAGGGACTTAATAGAAGATTAGATGGAAATTGTATTTACAAAGAAAGCTTGGGATGACTATGTCTACTGGCAAACCATGGACATAAAAATGCCGAAGCGTGTAAATCCTTTAATTAAAGATATATTGCGTACGCCCTTCAGTGGAATAGGAAAGCTCGAGCCCTTAAAGTTTGAAATTGCAGGTTGTTGGTCACGACGGATTAATGATGAACACTGAATTGTCTACCAAGTCCAGCAAGAGAGGCTTGTTATTCACCAATGCAGTTATCATTATTAAAATGAGGGTACGAGGTCAGGGAATACCGAATTTTCCTTTTTTAAATTCCTCTCTTACGTTTTGAATGGGAGTTGGGACTGAAGAGTTGAGCTCAATCGCTCCCTTAGGTAGGAAACCCTTAGCACAAGTCACGGTCGTTTCTCTGAAGGATTTTAGGGAGAAATGATGTTTGCCTGTCGTTGGTTTATTTTCTTCTTTGCTCTTTCTTTCCTTTCCTTTGTATTTTTTATATGAAGTATTGTTATGAAAGGGGGGGGGCGCTTCATAAGAAGCGGCCCTTCTTATCTGGCTGTTCTGGGAGGGAGGCTCTTCCTTATAAGCATGGTTTTGTCTAGGTGATAAATTTTCTATAAAGCGGCTATAGTCTGACTTATTATTCCTTTCGCTTATTTGTTTTTCTAAGGGGGAGGTATGTGGATGGAATGAGGTTTCATTCGTAAGTTTTTTAAAGTTTCGCTTGGACCTCACTTTAATGACACGGTGAGGTATTTTGTTTTCTTCTCGTGGAGCGCAAAGACGATTGATATCCAAAATGAGAGGCGGAAGTGCAGTATCTTCTTGGTTTTGGGGGTGGTGAGAAAAAACTTGAGCTTGCATTTCAATTAAAGCGCTGATTTCATCTTGCTGAGGCAAGACTTTTCGAGGTGAGCTAGAGCTACGCTGACGTCGACGTTTAGGCTTTTCCTGCCCACTTCCTCTAATATAACATTTGCTCTCTTCGGAGATTTCTGGAGGCTTATTACGTAAAGGAGGTGAGTTATTCTGGGGGTAATTTCTTTCAAAGATAGAGAAATCGGGTAAGGGTAAGTACGGAACAGATCGTGCATTTGTGGAATTGCTCCGAGGGCTTTTTTTCTTGAGCAAGTGTTGCTCTTCTTCCATAGCAGTTAGTGGTTGGTTCATAAAACACGTAAGGCCGAAAATAAAGAGTAATTTTAAGAGAATTTTCACAGCGCATAAAACCCCTTCATTATAAATTGGAATCTATTGCAAGTATATAAAATTATATATAAAATGTATTAAGGATGCATTAATTTATTTTAGGGTTTATTTTAAAATTACAATAGAGCAAAAATTTTATTGATATACTTATCCGACATGAAAATAAGGTTTTTCTGGATTGCTCTCGCAATGCATGCTCTCGTGAAAAAAGGTAGGCGACTTATTGGTTTCTCGCTTTTGCGCGGACAAGCTTTGCGAGGTCCCGTAAGGGCCGCGGCAACGCAGTTTTAAACTTTAACACCCACTTTTATTTTGATTGAGTAGGATTATTTTTTTTTGCTATGCTTTCGCTCATACACGCCCACAAGGCTAGCTTCTGCAAGGATATGGTTTTGCAGCGCTTGTAAGAGGTCTGCTTTTGTTGCGTCTTCAGGGAGTTGAAGCACTGTATCAAGGGCATAAAGCGTAAAGAAGTACCTATGTTTCCCACTGGGTGGATTGGGCCCACCGTAACCTGTTTTCCCCCAGCTGTTTAGGCAACTTTGGATGCCGTGGGGAAGCGCCTTTAGTCCTTCCGCCAACACACCTATGGTGGGCGGAATATTATATAATATCCAATGATCCCAGGTATGGTGAGGAGCATCCGGGTCATCACAAACCAAAGCTAATGAATGGGTTCCTTCAGGAACATCTTGCCACCTCAAAGGGGGCGAAGTGTCTTCCCCTTCACCTGTATACTGAACAGGAATGGGATCAAAGTTCTCAAATGCTGAGCTTAAAAGTATCATGAATTATCCTCCCCCTTTATATTATATAAACGATATCATAAAGGAGGAGGAATGCCTAAGATTTTTGATTAAAGGTACGGAAAACACATCTAAAATCAAAGAAAATATAGAAAGTTAAATACTCATCATAGAGAACTAAACGCTTTATCCCACAATTTCTATTTCACTGAAGAAAAAGGAAATTTCTTTAACAGCGTTGTCGAGGCTGTCCGATCCATGGACCGAGTTGGCTTCAATGGATTCAGCAAAGTCACGACGGATCGTTCCTTCGTCTGCGTTGGCAGGATTGGTTGCTCCCATCACATCACGATAACGGTTAACGGCATCTTCGCCTTCCAGGACTTGCACGACCACAGGGCCTGTAATCATGAAGGTGCAAAGATCATTAAAAAAAGAACGTTCTTGATGGACTGCATAAAATTTTTGGGCTTGGTCAAGGGTCAGGTGAATGCGCCTTTGAGCAATGATCCTAAGACCTGAATTTTCAATCAATTGATTGACAGCTCCGGTTAGGTTTCTACGGGTAATATCAGGCTTGAGAATGGATAATGTGCGTTGCATGTATAAAACTCCAAAATTGAAAAAGCGTCTCTTCTATAACGCTAATTGAGGAAAAAGGAAAGAAAGTATTACCTCAAAGACGAAACATCGACACCTTCTTCCTCCAAAAGAGTCAGCTTTGCATCTATTCCCCAGAAGTAACCACCTGTTTGGTTATTGCTTCTGATAACCCGATGGCAAGGAATTAAAGGCGAAATAGGATTGGCTCCGACCGCATTGGCAACGGCTCGAACGGCCTTGGGTCTTTGAATGTAGGTTGCAAGTTGCAGGTAGCTCCAGGTTTGCCCTTGAGGAATCTCAAGAAGAGCCATCCAAACTTGGTGTTGAAGAGGCGTTCCAACCAGAAGGCACGATAATTTTTTTGGTAAAGAAAGTTTCTTTTCAAGAAGAGTGTGTTTTTGATACTTTTTTAAAAGGTTAAGAGAACTGGGAAACGTCCGCAAAGCAAGAGCACAGATTTTTTCATCCGGTGTCATAACCGCAAGCCATTTCCCATCTGTTCCATAAAAGAGGGAGGAGTAAGTTTTTAAAAACTCTTTTTTTGAAATAAATTGAGGGTAAATTTGATAGGCCATTTTCTGACTTAAAGTTGAGATTTTTAGCAGTTTCCGCTATTATAATTATAAATGCAAGAGAAGAGGATTTCATGGCACTCATTAGCGACCGCATGTCACGTATTAAACCTTCACCCACATTGGCTATATCAGCTCGTGCAGCTGAGCTTAAAGCTCTTGGGCAGGACGTGATCAGCCTTGGGGCAGGAGAACCTGATTTTGATACACCAGATCCCATTAAAGAAGCAGCAATCTTTGCTCTCTCTAAAGGCAAGACAAAATACACGGCCGTTGAGGGGATCTTGGCTTTACGCAAAGCGATCGTTAAAAAATTTAAACAAGAAAATCAAATTGATTACACACCTGACCAAATTATTGTGGGGGCAGGCGCAAAACAGGTAATTTTTAATGCTTTCTTAGCCTCCCTCAATCCTGGAGATGAAGTCGTTATTCCCGCCCCTTATTGGGTTTCTTACCCTGATATGGTTAAGTTAGCAGATGGCGAGCCTGTCATTGTAAAGGCTGATTTTTCCCAAAAATTTAAAATCACGCCTACTCAATTAGAAGCTGCTATTACAGATAAAACCCGTGTTTTCATTTTGAACAGTCCTT
>JAKBAL010000025.1 GCA_021809225.1 Pseudomonadota bacterium
AAAAAAGTTGTCAAAGAAATCCAAGATAAAGGTGGCCATGCACAATTTTGGCATTTGAATACGTCAGATGAAAAAGAGGTCCAAAAAGTCTTCAGCGAAGTAAGCAAAGAGTTCGGGAAAATTGATATTCTTGTTAATAACGCAGGAATCCCAGGGGCTAATAAACCTACCCATGAAATCAGTGAACAAGAATGGGATGCAGTCATGGCGATCAATGTTAAGGGAGTTTTCTTTTGTACAAAGCATGTGATCCCTTACTTACAAAAAAATAAGCAGGGCAGTATTATCAACTTATCCTCTATCTATGGACTTGTCGGTGCACGTGATATTCCTATCTATCATGCCTCTAAGGGGGCTGTTCGATTGATGTCAAAGACTGATGCTATGTTCTATGCAAAAGATAAAATAAGAGTCAATTCCATTCACCCTGGTTTTATCTGGACGGCCTTTACAGAAAGTTTTGGTGAAAAATTTCCTGGAGGCATTGAAGCCTATCGTAAACACATGGGTGGTTTACATCCCTTAGGGCACATGGGGGAACCTGATGACATTGCTTATGGCGTCCTCTATCTTGCCTCCGAGGAATCCAAATTCATGACCGGCAGTGAACTTGTCATTGATGGAGGCTACACGGCGAGATAGGACATGGAATATATTGAAAACAAGACATTTGATGAGATTAAAATTGGGGAGTCTGCCGAACTTGTGCGCACCCTCACAAGAAATGACATAGAATTATTTGCTGTTATGTCAGGGGATGCTAATCCTGCGCATTTGGATGAAGAGTTTGCGCACAGTGACCTATTTCATAAAATTGTCGTTCACGGCATGTGGGGAGGGGCTCTTATTTCTACTATTTTAGGGATTGAGCTTCCAGGTCCCGGAACCATATATATTGGGCAATCCTTAAACTTTAAAAAACCAATCGGCATAGGGGACACTGTAACCGTCAGACTGACAGTTAAAGAAAAGAATCCTTCAAATAAGGACATCACTTTTCTTTGTTTGATAACAAATCAAAAGAATGAAGAAGTTACCAGTGGCACGGCTGTTGTTCGAGCCCCTACCGAAAAAATTAGGCGTCCCCGAATTGAACTCCCACACATTGTTCTCCGCAAACCTGGAGAGCTGTATAAAAACCTTATTAAAATTCTTCATAACATTGAGCCAGTTAAAACCGCCGTCATCCATCCCGTTGATGAAGTATCTTTATTAGGTGCGATTGAATCAGCTCAAGCTAAACTCATTATTCCTATTTTAGTTGGCCCAGAAAACAAAATCTGCGCTGCAGCTAAGAGGCTTAAACTTGATTTAAGTCCCTATGATATTATTTCAACGCCTCATAGTCAGGCTGCAGCCGAAAAAGGTGTTTTTCTTGCTCGAGAAGGCCAGGTGGGAGCCTTGATGAAGGGTGCCCTACACACCGATGAGCTGATGCACGCTGCTTTAAACAAAGAATCTGGAATTCGTACCGAACGACGAATGAGTCATGTTTTTGTCATGGATATCCCAAACTACCCAAAATTAATTCTTGTCAGTGATGCGGCCATTAACATTTATCCAACCCTTGAAGACAAAAAAGATATCATTCAAAATGCTATTGATACGGCAATAGCCATAAATATTCTCTCTCCGAAAATTGCTCTTCTTTCGGTTGTAGAAACTGTTTCCTCTAAAATTCAAAGCACGCTTGATGCTGCAGCTCTTTGCAAAATGGCGGATCGCGGACAAATCAAAGGGGGAATTTTGGATGGACCGCTCGCCTTTGATACTATTGTTTCAAAAGAAGCAGCAAAGATTAAAGGAATTATTTCTCCTGTTGCAGGACAAGCGGATGTGATTATCACTCCTGATTTAGAGTCAGGGAATATGCTTGTTAAACAATTAGAGTACTTAAGTGATGCTCAAAGTGCTGGGATTGTTCTCGGGGCTAAAGTCCCTATTATATTGACGAGCCGTTCTGACACCCCTATTACACGTTTGGCTTCAAGTGCTCTCGCTGTCATTATGGCTCATAGGAATCTTGCTTCAAAATTAATAAAATTATGAAGCATGCTGCTCTCGCCCTTAATTCTGGATCATTGAGTATAAAATTTACCCTTTATTCGATGGGGAAGGGTCCAATCGATCCTATTCTTCTCTGCCCGCTAAGAGAGTGCTGTTACTGTGATGAAAAACCCCCACAAAAATACTTTGTGGGGATTTTACTCTATTTTTTCATATAATTAACGGCATGAGAGGATTCTGGTTAATCCTCTACTCTCTCAACAGCCATTGCAACCGCTTCGCCACCCCCAATGCAGAGGGAGACCACACCGTTTTTCTTGTTATGCGTCTTAAGAGCATATAGCAGTGTGGTGAGAAGCTTTGCTCCCGTTGCGCCGATGGGATGACCGAGCGCACAGGCGCCACCGTGGACATTGACGTTCTTGTGCGTGAGTCCCAAATCTTTCATGACGGCCATAACGACAACGGCAAACGCTTCATTAATTTCATAAAAATCAACTTCGTCCTTGCTCCAACCCGCTTTCTTAAGGACTTTTTCAATTGCCCCACTGGGAGCCACTGTGAACCATTCAGGTTCGCGTGAATGTTGAACATGAGCAACAATTTTGGCAAGGGGTTTAAGATGGCGCTTTTTTGCTTCACTTTCTGTCATTAAGACCACTACCGCCGCTCCATCGCTGATCGAGCTAGAATTAGCCGCTGTTACCGTACCCTCTTTTTTAAAAGCTGATTTAAGGAGAGGAATTTTATCAAAATTAACTTTTTTAGGAGGTTCATCTTCATCAACCGTGAGGGTTTCTTTTTTAGTGGAGACCAAGACAGGCACAATTTCTTCTTTAAAATAACCTTTTGCCAGTGCGTCAAGGGCCCGTTTATCTGTTTCAATAGCATAAGCATCTTGCTGTTCTCGGGTGAAACCGTATTTTTCAGCCGTTTTTTCTGCAAAAACACCCATAGAGGTGCCCCCTGTAAGCGCATCCTCCAAGCCATCAAGGAGCATATGATCGAGGACTTGATGAGTCCCCATACGCAGGCCTGCGCGTGCTCCAGGCAACAGGTAGGGAGCATTCGTCATGCTTTCCATTCCTCCTGCAATTGCAATGTTTATAGACCCTGCTCGGATTAAATCATGGGCCACCATCACCGACTTTAAGCCAGACCCACAAACTTTATTAAGTGTCATACAGGCCACTTTTTTTGGAAGCCCAGCATGGAGGGCGGCTTGACGAGCGGGAGCTTGTCCCAATCCTGCAGGCAAGACACACCCCATGAGGACTTCATCAATATCTTCTCCTGAAATTTTTGCCGCCTCTAAAGCGCCCTTTATGGCCGCTGTGCCGAGTTGTATTGAGCTCATGTTTTGATAAACACCTTGGAATGAACCTGTAGGTAGGCGTTTAGCAGCAACAATAACAATGGATTCTTCGACCATGGTGTTCTCCTTATTTGTTTTTTCTGAGCAGTAGCTTAAGAGTCCCTTGTTAAAATAAAGTTAAGAGGAGTAAATCCTACTTATCTTTAAATGCAGGAGATCTTTTGTCGATAAAAGCAGCCATCCCTTCTTTCTGATCTTCGAGAGCAAAGGTAGACTGGAAAAGACGCCTTTCAAACAGCAGACCTTCGGCAAGAGGGGTTTCAAAAGCTCGTCTGATTGACTCCTTAATCATCATCACAATAGGTAAAGAATATGAGCCAATTTTTTGGGCAACGGCAAGCACTTCCTCTTTCAACTGATCTGCAGGAACAACGCGACTCACAAGGCCCGCTTGTTCAGCCTCTCTAGCGTTCATCAAACGACCTGTTAAACACAGATCCATCGCCTTTGATTTTCCCACAGCACGGGTTAAACGCTGAGTCCCTCCAGCCCCTGGAAGTGTTCCAATGGTAACTTCTGGTTGACCAAATAGAGCTGTATCAGAAGCAATAATGATATCACACATCATGGCAATCTCACATCCTCCCCCGAGAGCATAACCAGAAACTGCCGCTATAATCGGTTTGCGACAAGCACTGACTGTCTCCCACCCTTTCGTAATAAAATCTTCTAGATACGCATTCATATAGGTTTTAGATTGTATTTCCTTGATATCTGCGCCTGCAGCAAAAGCTTTTTCAGATCCCATTAAGATGATGCAGTGAGTCTCAGGATTTTCTTCGCATCTTTTTAAGGCATCCCCTAAGTCTTTGATAAGGCCTTCACAAAGTGCATTGAGGGTGTGAGGACGATTGAGGGTGATGACAGCTACCCTTCCTATGTTCTCAAAAAAAATAAACTCATAGGTCATAGTGAAACTTTCCCCATGCTGGCTTTCTCTTTTCGTGCTTCTTGGCTCAAGAACGTCCAAAGTTGTTCAATCCTTTTTGAATCTTTCAACTGGCGAGGATAAATAAAATAAAACCGCACATGAGGACTTTCTATTTCAGGAAGAATTTGCACAAGATTTTCACATTTTGCAGCAATATAGGTAGGCAAGCATCCGATTCCACTGCCGGCCTCAACAGCTCGAGCCACCCCATATAAGTTATTAATAGAAAGATAGGGCTCTCGTCTTACACCAGGGGGTGTTCCGCATGTTAAAAGCCAATTTGCATCATCGAAGGGCAGCATTTCTTTATCACTAAAGACAACGAGCCGATGGCAATCTAAATCTTGCGGTTTTAAGGGCACCCCAAATTTTAATAAATAATTACGACTTGAATAAATAGAAAGGTCTCTGCATACTAATTCTTTATAGATCAATCCTCTATCCTCTGTTACGGAGGAGCTGATGGCCACATCTGATTCAGGAACTGTCAAATCGACAGGATTATCACTTAACCTTAATGTTAATCGGGTTTCAGGATATTGAGCCAAAAATTGATGGAGACGCGGGGCTACCCAAGCTGTTCCAAATCCTATAGTTACAGCAATTTTCAGAGAACCTTGTGAGGTTTTCATGTTTTCTGAGATTCTCGCTTGAACCATAGCAAGTTCAGAAAAAACTTCTCTTGCTGTGCGAAAAAGTAGTTCTCCTTGTTCTGTTAAAATAAGCCCTCGGGCATGACGATGAAAGAGGGGCATTCCTATACGGTCTTCAAGGGTACTGATTTGTCGACTGATGGCAGATTGACTTATCTGTAAACGCGAAGCTGCGCGAGTAAAGTTTCCCGACTCTGCCACATTATAAAAAACGCGAAGTTTATCCCAATCCATTGATGTCTAAGATATCCCCTCATCTTGTAAAAAGCTGACTACATCAAGAGCTCCCATGCATCCCATCCCTGCTGCTGTTACAGCTTGTCTATAAACTTTATCACGAACATCACCTGCTGCAAAAACACCCTTAACTGAAGTTTCAGTTGTGAGGGGAGACCCAACAATATATCCCTCTTCATCTAAGGCAAGCTTTCCTTTAAAGATTTTTGTGTTGGGAACATGTCCAATGGCGATAAAAAGTCCTTCGATAGCAAGCTCTTGCCTCTCTCCTGTTGTTGTATCCTTAAGGCGTACTCCTGTCACAGCAAGAGGGTCATTCTTTCCTAAAACTTCTTCTACAACATGATTCCAGATCACTTGAACCTTAGGATTTTTGAAAAGACGTGTTTGTAGAACTCTTTCGGCACGAAGTTGATCACGCCGATGAATCAGAATTACTTTTGACGCATGGTTGGTCATATATAGAGCTTCTTCAACAGCTGTGTTACCTCCCCCCACCACAGCGACTTCCTTGCCCCGAAAGAAAAACCCATCACATGTTGCACACCCTGAGACGCCAAATCCTCTAAACTTCATTTCACTCTCAAGGCCTAACCATTTGGCTTGAGCCCCTGTACTAATAATGATTGTTTCAGCCTTATAAACTGCTCCCCCCTCTCCATGACAGATAAAGGGCCGTTTGGATAAATCCACATCTCGGATGTGATCTTGAATAACTTTTGTTCCCACATGTTCTGCCTGAAGGCGCATTTGCTCCATCAACCAAGGGCCTTGAATGACATCGGCAAACCCTGGATAGTTTTCTACATCTGTCGTGATCATTAATTGACCTCCTGGCTCAAGTCCAGCAACAAGCACGGGACCCAAGTTCGCTCGTGCTGCATAAATGGCTGCTGTATAGCCTGCAGGCCCGCTTCCTATAATAAGAGTTTTCGTGTAAATTTCGGACAATCTTAGGACCTCCTCAATGAAATATTTTTATGAAAGCTATTGTGCCAAAATTGAGCAAGAATACTAGAAAAAAGTGAAGTCAAAGTTTATTGAAGGATGAGTCAGCTAAAAGCATGGACACTTTTGCCAGAAGTCTCCTTGATCAAGAGACTTGGTTTCTTTGCCATTTTTTGGCATAATAAGGAAAATAAGGGGGCATAAACCCTCATAAAAAATAAGGGAGCTCACTATAATGGACTTAGACTATAGTATTGGCCTCTTTTTTGCCATTTTTCTTCTAACTTACCTTGTTTTTTTTCTTATTAATGTCTCATCGATCTAAAAGGAAAAAATTAGAATGACCTTAATTGGTGGACTGCAAATTGGATTTGTCTTTATTCTTCTTCTCGTTCTCACGAAACCTTTAGGGCTGTATCTCTATAACGTCTATGAAAAGCCTCTTTCCTTCCTATTTTTAAGACGATTTGAAGAAATAATTTTTCGGCTAGGAGGAATAAAAAATGAAGGACAAAGATGGAAAGCTTATATGCTCTCTCTTGTTCTTTTTAATGTCATTGGAATTTTCGTGGTCTTCCTTATCCAGATATTTCAAAATTACCTTCCTCTGAATCCTCAAAAGTTACCCGCGGTTCCTTGGGACCTAGCATTGAATACGGCTGTAAGTTTTGCAACTCATACAAACTGGCAAGCTTACAGTGGTGAAACAACGATGAGTTACTTTACCCAAATGATAGGCCTCACCTGGCAAAGCTTTTGTGCTGCTGGAACAGGTATAGCTGCTTTTTTGGCCCTCGCCCGCGGGCTTGCTCATCACTCTGTTGACGAGGGTGATTGCATGATTGGAAATTTTTGGGTCGATCTTATAAGGTCCATTTTATATGTATTTTTACCTGGATGTTTCATTTTTTCTTTACTTCTAGTGTATCAAGGAGTTTTGCAAAATTTTTCTCCTACCCTTGATGTGATGACACTTGAAGGAGCGAAACAATCTATTACCATGGGACCTGTAGCCTCTCAAGAAGCCATAAAGATTCTGGGCACCAATGGAGGAGGGTTTTTTAATGCAAACTCAGCTCATCCTTTTGAAAATCCGACGCCCTTTTCAAATTTTCTTCAAATTGTTTGTCTTGTGTTAATTCCTGCTGCATTAACTTATACCTATGGTAAAATGACACAGAACTTTCACCATGGATGGTCGCTGTTAGCGACCATGGTTATCCTATCTATCATAGGGGTAACTTTTATTTATTATTTTGAATCTCAATCAAATCCTCTCTTGAGTCATCTTCCGTTAAGTCAAGGCATGGGTAACCTAGAGGGGAAAGAAATACGATTTGGCATAGTGGGGACTTCTTTGTTTGCAAATTTTGCAACAGATACGTCTGGTGGGCCCGCTAACGCAATGTATGATAGTTTCTCGCCCTTAGGAGGAATGATTCTTCTCATTAATATGTTAATTGGTGAGGTTATTTTTGGTGGAGTTGGTGTTGGCTTATTTGGCATGCTGATGTTTGTTATGATCAGCGTTTTTATTGCTGGTCTTATGGTTGGAAGAACCCCTGAATACTTTGGTAAAAAAATTGAGGGAAAAGAGGTACGTTTTGCAATCCTTTATGTTGCTCTGTATCCTTTAATCATTTTACTAGGCACATCTTGGTCAATTCTTGCTCCCTATGGCCTTTCTTCTCTTGAAAACATGGGACCTCATGGATTGAGTGAAATCCTTTATGCTTATACAAGCGCAGCAGAAAATAATGGATCTGCTTTTGCGGGCCTTAATGCAAATACGCCTTGGTATAATATAACGCTAGCTCTTTCAATGTGTATAGGTCGGTTTCTTTCAATTTATTTAGGCCTCGCCATCGCTGGATCGATGGTCAATAAAAAGATAGCCTTAGCGAATGCTGGAACTTTTCCAACTCAAGGAATTCTTTTTATAAGCTTACTTATGGGAGTTCTTTTGATTGTAGGAGCCTTAACTTTCTTCCCTGTAATGGTCTTAGGTCCTTTTCTTGAGAATGCTTACTTACTCCAGGGGAAAACATTCTAATGGCAATAGATACACTTCATCTTCCATCTCGTTTTAATAAAAATATGACTTTAGAAGTTATCAGTTTGACGATAAAACGTCTTAACCCTCGGTATTTAGAAAAAAATCCAGTAATGTTTATGGTCTTTACAGGAGGGGCGTTAACAACGCTTATTTTTTTACGAGATCTTATTTATAATCAACCTCTTCATGAGCCTCTCTGGTTTACAGCCGCAATATCTTTTTGGTTATGGTTCACTCTTTTATTTGCGAATGCTGCAGAAGCTATTGCAGAAGGAAAAGGCAAAGCACACGCCTCAAGCTTAAAAGCACTTGCTAAGGAAATTGTGGCACGACGAATTTTAGGGAATGGAGAAGAGGAAACTGTTTCTGCCAGTGAATTAAGGCGAGATGATATTGTGAGAGTTTTAGCAGGTGAATTTATTCCTGCTGATGGGGAAATCATTGAAGGTATTGCTGCCATAGATGAATCCGCCATTACAGGAGAGTCTGCCCCTGTTATTAGAGAGAGCGATAGCGACCACTCTTCCGTTACAGCAGGAACAAGAATTATATCGAATATTCTTCTTATCCGTATTACTTCAAACCCTGGTGAAAGCTTTTTAGACCAGATGATTCATTTAGTCCAAGCAGCTAAGCGGCAAAAAACACCTAATGAAATTGCCCTCCAAGTTTTATTAGTGGGCCTCACTTTAATTTTTTTAATCGTTTGCTCAACCTTAATTCCCTTGGGCCTTTATTTCCACATCAAGATATCTTTAACGGTTATCGTGGCGTTACTTGTTTGCCTTATTCCCACAACCATTGGTGGGCTTGTTTCAGCTATTGGCATTTCAGGAATTGAGCGTGCCTTACGGAAAAACATTCTCGCAATGAGCGGAAAAGCTGTTGAAACGGCAGGAGACATTGATGTCCTCCTTTTAGATAAAACGGGAACAATTACTCTTGGCAATCGAATGCCTGTAGAACTTATCCCTCTTACGGGAGTGGATATAGAGGAATTGGCTAAAACAGCTCAGTTATCTAGTTTTGCAGATCGCACGCCAGAGGGAAGATCCATTTTAGATTTTATCCAAAAAAATTATGGGAACTTCATCTATGAAAGTGATGTTGAAGACTTGACGTTTATTCCTTTTAGTGCCGAAACGCGCATGAGTGGATGTGACCATTCATCTTTATCTATACGTAAGGGGTCATGTGACGCCATTAAAAATTTTGTTATGAAAAAGGGAGGGAAAGTTTCTTTACAGTTTGCACAACTTGCAGAAGAAATAGGCCTTAAAGGAGGAACGCCCTTAGCCGTTTCAGCGAATGATAAAATTCTCGGGATTATTTATCTTAAAGATATTATTAAGCCAGGCATTTGCGAGCGCTTCCAGCGCCTCCACGCTATGGGTGTGAGAACAGTAATGATTACAGGTGATAATCCTTTTACAGCTAAAACAATTGCTGAAGAAGTGGGAGTCGATATGTTTTTAGCTGAGGCTACACCTGAAAAGAAATTAAACTTTATTAAAGCAGAGCAAGCTAAAGGATATCTTGTTGCCATGACAGGAGATGGCACGAATGATGCTCCTGCGCTGGCTCAAGCTGATTTAGGCATTGCTATGAACTCAGGGACACAAGCGGCAAAAGAAGCCGCTAACATGGTAGATTTAGATAGCAATCCGACAAAAATATTAGAAGTCATTGAAATCGGCAAACAACTTTTAATGACACGAGGATGCCTCACAACCTTTTCTATCGCCAATGATGTTGCAAAATATTTTGCGATTATCCCTGCTATATTCATTGTGAGTCTTCCTGAATTAAGAATCTTAAATATTATGAATCTAGCTTCTCCCTACAGCGCTGTTCTGTCAGCGGTAATTTTTAATGCGCTTATTATCGTAGCCTTGATACCATTGGCTCTAAAGGGAGTTAAATATCGTCCTTTGGGAGCAAAAAGTCTTTTGGCACGTTCTCTCCTGATATATGGCGTAGGAGGACTTGTCATCCCCTTTATTGGTATAAAATTAATTGATATGCTTCTCGTGAACATGGGGCTCCTTTAAATGATGAAAGAGATGCTTATTGCTTTTAAAGTTTCACTTATTACAGTTCTTTTAACTGGAGTTTTATACCCGCTGGTTGTCACCAGTTTTTCCACTCTTTTCTTTGATAAACAAGCGAATGGTAGCCTTATCTTTGACGACCAATACAAAATTATTGGTTCCGAGCTTATAGGACAAGCCTTTGAGAACCCTGCGTATTTCTTTTCAAGACCCTCGGTAACCGCTAAAGGGTATGAGGGACCAGTTTCTGGGGGATCTAACTTAGGTCCAACTTCTCATGTCCTTGTAAACAGAATTCAGAAACAAGTTGAAACGCTCAAAAAAGACAATGCTGAACTCATTCCTCTAGATTTAGTAACGACTTCAGGAAGTGGTCTTGATCCTCATATTTCTCCAGAAGCGGCCTACTGGCAAGCTCCAAGGGTGGCTCTTTATAGAAACGTATCCTTAAAACGAATATTTTCCATCATTGATGAACTTATTGAACCTCCTCACTTTACCTTTTTAGGAGAAAAACGTGTTAATGTTCTCAAGTTAAATATTACGCTTAATCAATTTCTTGGCTCTCCTGTAATTCCGTGAGTACCCCTCTATTAAATCAGGAAGATTTTTTCGAGCTTCTGCAAAAAGCAAATTGGGGTCGTTTAAAAATTTATACAGGTCCCGTTGCTGGTGTTGGAAAAACATACCGCATGCTTGAAGAAGCTCATACTTTAAAATCACAGGGAGCAGATATCGTTCTTGCTTATATAGAAACGCATAAACGCAAGAAATTAGAAGAACTTCTTTCGGGTTTAGAGATCGTCCCTCGGAAAAAATATGTTTATAGAGGAATTTCTCTTGAAGAAATGGACGTAGATGCTGTTTTAAAACGTAAGCCTCAAATTGCAATTGTTGATGAAGTGGCTCATACAAATGCGCCTTTGTGTCGAAATCCGAAACGGTACATGGACATTATTGAGCTTTTAAAAGCAGGAATTAATGTAATTTGCGCTTTTAATATTCAGCATTTAGAGAGTTTAAGTGATGTCATTAAAATGATAACCAATGTTAAAATTTACGAAACAATTCCAGATAGCTTTCTGAAGCGAGCAACGCAAGTCATTAATGTTGACCTTGGTGTTGAAGATATTCTTGAAAGATTACAATCTGGACAAATCTATAGTGGTGAAAAAGTATCCGTTGCTCTAAAAAATTTTTTTAAGGAAGAAAATCTCTCAAAATT
>JAKBAL010000026.1 GCA_021809225.1 Pseudomonadota bacterium
GGAGATGGAGCCCAGCTTCAACCTGTAGAAGCAGGCCCTGCTTTTCGACTTGTAACGACAAGGCTTGGAAAAGCTGAGCTCAATACGGTTCTTCGTCAAAAGGAAGGTTGGCAGAGAGAAGCCACCATTCTCTTTGGACAGCAGAAAACAAGTGATGCCATCCAGACATATGCCGATAAGGGTTTTGTTCATATCGTTGAGGAAAAGCTCCCTTACGTGGATAAACCTGAAAATATTGTAAAGCTTTATGAAATCTCACACCGCGTATCTTCTCTTATCTATCGAGAAATGGCGAAGGAGGTGAAAGAGGAAAACCCAGAGTCCTCAAATCTTTATTTCCACATCCGGAATCACCAAGACTTTGGGAGGTATGTGCACTGGAAAGAGATAGAAAAGAAGGCCTCACAGACCATTTTTAAGAATGCGGAAGCTTGCCGGCCTGTTTTAGAAGAACGATGCCTTGATTCTTTGAAAATGGCATTGCTTTTGGTGGATAAGAGTCAACCCAAGACTATGCAACAGGAAGAAGCCAGAGAACTCCTTAAAGAATGTCACTTTGATCACCTGATAGGAATGCAAAAACCAATTGAGTCAGGAGTTGAGGTTCGCAAGCAGACCAAGCAAGAGTTGATTCAATCTTGGCATTCCGCCTTTAAAGAAGCTCTGGGAAAAAGTACCCTTATGCTCGCTTATAGCAATCGGGATGTGAATGATCTGAATCAATCGGCTCGATCTTTGCTCAAAAAGTCAGGGCATATTTCAGAAAAAGAGTTTACTTATATCATCAAGAGGGAAGGCGAAGATGACTTTGGAAGAAAGAAAATTCGAAAAGAACAAAAGGCTTTTTCTAAAGGAGATAGACTTGTTTTTACAAAAAACAAATACTGGGCGGGCGTTAGAAATGGAACCATGGGGACGATTACGGAGCTGAACGCTCAAAAGATTCACGTCAAATTGGATGAAGGGAAAGAGATTTCCTTTGCCCCCAATCTCAACCCTCACTTCGATCAAGGGTGGGCAGTCACCATTCACAAATCCCAAGGAACGACAGTTGACCGTACCTATGTCCTGGCCTCCTTTGAGATGACTCAGAATTTGGCCTATGTGGCCATGACCCGTCATCGAGACGATGTTCAGGTCTTTGGAAGCTCTTTTGACTTTTGGAGGCCCGAAAAACTCCCTCAAGTCCTGGCTAAATCGGGAGAGAAGCTTTCTGCGGCGGATTATCTGGATGCAGACTCCCTCAACAAACTCATGAAAGCGGATGACCACCTACTCACCAAGATCTTTCAGCGCATGTCTAATGAGCTGGAAGCCATGGGAGCAGTGACCAAACAAGCTTTCTGGAACGTTACAGATCATTTCTTAGGGATCAGACGAGAACAAGACATTCGGGTCATTCCAGAGGGCGTTCGGGAAGAGGTAAGGGCTGAGGAAGTATTGAAGAAGCAACCATACAAGGAAAAACATGAACCTGAAAAGGGGCTGGTGGATTTCAATGACTTGATTCAGAAGTGCGAAAAAAAGCTTTATGACTATCTTAAGGAAGAAAAACGACCTATCACGGCGGAGCTTAAGGAACGCATCCCGTTCCAAGCTGAACGGGCAGCAAATTTTATCTTCCATGCCCATATTCTCAGGGGAACAGAGCCAACGGAGAAGGAAACCAAACTCTTTCTCCTCCGCGCCAAATATGAGCTTGATCGTATTCCTGCAATCAGTAAAAAACTTAATGAGGAGTGGCAGCAAAAAGGCAACTTTGATAGAGAACGTGATCCTCTACTTATTCGTATGATTGCAGAAAGGCAAGCTTCCATCGAAGGACGGCTTTTCCTTGAAGCCAAACAAGTTGGGCAGAAAATATCTCCCAATATTCCTCAATGGGCAGAAGCGGAACTTGAAATCCATAGGGCTGAAGTCAAAACGCTAGCTTTGAAGCTGGGAGCTCAATATTCTCTCTTGACAAGCGCAGCCGCTGAATGCGCCCGGAATATGCTCAGATATCAGGAAACCCACGGATTAAAACCAACCGATACCCAAATGACCGTCATGACCAAAATTGCTCACCAGGTTGAGGAAAAATACCCTTATTTCCATGAAAAAGACATTGGTTCTCACAACCTCACCTATCTGCGTCGTATGAATGGAGACTCCATGTTTAGAGAACGGTGTTATGAAGCAAAATCTTCTATTACCATGGAACATGATATCATCAAAACACAAGAAAAAGCCTTACTCGATGGCCATAAACAGCAGCTTCAGCAAGAGGTCTCAAGACAAAAAGAGCGGGATTTTTCAATATCAATGTAGTAAGCAACCCAGCTAAACCTTTATCGGTCTTCTCCAATCAACGTTTTTACTAAAAGCTGGGCAAGCCATTTCTCATATTCTTCCGATGCCCATCCTTGCTCTACAACGAACATGCGATACATATCGCGCCCCGTAAAGGCCCATAAGATATCTCGCGCCTTAGATACCTTAAGTCCTTCGAGGAGAGCTCCCTCTTTTACCAGTATTTTGACGCTCTCTTCCTGCCGGTTGTAACGGCGTTGTTCCCTTTCTTGCTCAAGCTCTTTGAGCTCAGGGGCTAAAATAGAAGCACCCCGAAAAATATCCATTTGCGCCCTCTCGGCATCGTACATTTGTCGAGCGATTTTAGCAGATATAGCGAGGTGCCTTTTCGGTGACTTCTCCTGCATGGCCTCTTTTACAAGAGCTTCATATTGGTTGGCCGGTAGAGCTTCATCCATTAAAGCGCGGAGGACTCCACGCTTTGATTGAAAGAGGGCGTAAATCGTGGGCGCTGAAACCTTTGCAGCCTGAGCCATTTGTTCTATTGTCACGCCTTCAAATCCCTTGGACTGAAAGAGCATTTTTGCAGACACAAGAATACGACTTCTGGTTTGCCCGGCTTGGGTCTGCCTGGTTTCCGAATGATAAATTCTCTTTTTGCGACTTGACATATTAATTATAGCTTACTATATCCATTTTATATATTAGCTACAGCTTGCTATATCTAATATGAAGCGTCAACACCATTCGAGATAGGAGATTATGATGACTCAAAATAATGTGACCATAGCCCAAACATTTTACGCAGCATTTGGAGAAAAAAATGTTGGGGCCATGAAAAAGTATCTGCACCCTGATATTCAACTTATCACACCATTCTCAAAACTACAGGGAAAGGAAGCCTATCTTGAGGCTGCGGAAAACTTCATGGCTTTTTTTAATACTCTTACCATACGCGCAACGTTTGGTGAGGGAGATCAGGCCTTAGTCGTTTATGATTTAGATTGTCCTGGGTCCATCGGAAAGGTACCCGCAGCAGCGCTTATGACCTTTCAAGAGGGGTTGATCACAAGGAACGAACTTTTTCACGATACGAGCCCCTGGAATAAAATAAAAGATGAACTTTTGGCATAGACATTTGGAAGAGAGGCATCATGATGTTCAGCATTCTGAGGATTTGACTCTTCTTTAAAATTCATGAGGCCTCCTCCAAATTCAGAAGAATATGGTTAACCAACTCACGAATATCTGCGCATTGATTGGGGCTCTCTTTAGGAGTACTCCTCATGGGCAGTCAGCTGCTTGCCTGGAAAAGCTAACGCCACCATGGCTTGGATTGTTTGGGTTGTGAAAATGCTGATCCGTCTTTTCCCAGTTATTCTTAAAGGTCATTTCTCAAGGCCAATATATATCAAGTTCTTTAAAATGCTGATCAAGCCACATGACAATTTTGGTCTGATACTCAGTAAACCACGCATCAACCTCTTGCCCGCCAAGATTCGTATCAACCGTATCAAATAACGGCCCTCTTTTAAATAACCAGTTCCAAAATTTAGATATGCCACCTTCGTGCCCAAATCCTTCTTTTTTTTGAGCAAGATAGGCTATATCTCGGAAAGCACTATGTTGAACATGAGGACTCCAAATTTGAGCATTATTAATTTTGGTCAACTGATCACCGACATCTTCTTGGTATTGCATTATAGCTCGAATAAATAAAACTGGTTTACCGTATGGATTCGGGGGAACACCAATTCGACCATAAATTTTTCTTTCAGTGATTTTCGAGTCAATATCCACGACGGCCTTAATCCTCTCATCTTCAAACCCAAGCGTATCAGCCACATTACCACCAAAGCTGTGTCCCATTATGGCAATAAGGTGTCCGTTCAATTGTCCTGAAAAATAGATCTGATTGAGGTCTTCCAAATAGTTCAACATATACTTAATGTCTGCAATGGCTGCTCTCATCGCTTCATCATAATATTGATAACGATAATCGCGATCACGCGCATTTTTCCAAGAATCATAAAATGTGGGAACAATCGTTTTGTTATCTGGGAAGTGGACAAAGCTTGAAACGTAAGGCTGATCAAGGCTCAAGACTACATAACCCTGGCTTGCCAATTCTTCACACAGGATCGTATAACTTTGGCGGACTTCGCCAAATCCAGGAATAAAAATGATGACTGGAAATGGGCCATGTTTTGAAATGTCTGCATTAGGTTTGCTGTGAGCCAGGATTTTTACACCTCCCACCATGCCATCTTGGAGCGTGTCCGGCATGTAAGGGTACGTTTGATCTTTTGAAGCATCTGTTGGATAAAATGCCTGAACCATCCAGCGTCTTTGGGCCGAATCACGTAATATTTTTCGCGTTTTATCTGTGAGTTCAATCGCTTGGGTTCCTACTCCATAAGGTCCCATGGGTTTAGGTAAAGTGATAGGCGTTGCGAAACTCGAGATCCTAAAACATAAGCTAATAATGAGGAATCCTACGGCTGCAATGCCTTTTTTCATCATCCGAACGCCTTTTTTCCGTGAGATAGGCTCATTATAAGTTGCCTTCACGTTGCTTCTCTTTAACTTAATCTTTTCGTAAACCACAAAACGAGGTCATCATCTAAACGGATGTTGCTATCGAATGAAACGGGTTGGTAGTTGTAAGTAATACCCCGTCTGTCAGGAAGGTATCCTCTTCTCACATAGAGCCTTTGGGCATCTCCATAATCAGCTGATAGCCCAACCCCAATCCCCACGGTAGAACTTTTCTTTCGGGCTTCTTCTTCTGCCCGCTCAAGCAGCGCTGCAGCAATCCTTTGCTTTCTAAATTTTGGCAGAACATTTAAATCGGAAATCTCAGGAATATTTTTCTCATGAAAAGGGGCATATTCCGAATGCCATTTAAGGGTCACATACCCCGCAAAAACACCTTCTTTAAATGCAACCCACACGCATCGCTGATTATTCGCCTGTTCTGCAAAATACTTTTGGTAAAGCGATGCTGGTTTGTTCCATCCGAGTTCAGCAAAAGCAGCGACGATGGATGGGATAGCATCTTGTGATAACTTTCTGAAATCTGCTGGAGGGACAAGATAGTTTTGATGAGAAGATTTCCTCTGCTCATCTCCAAACTCTCCATAAATTTCCCCTTTTAGATACTGCTCAATCCCAAATTTGACCACGGGAATAATAGGCTCGGGCAAGTGATTGACATCAAACCACTCCATCCCATCATGCAAGCGTGGTTCTTTGTTGATGGGTTCACCTTCAAACCATTCGGAAACAAAGAATAAGCTGAGGTCCTTCCAAATCAGATCTGGATCTTTGAAGTCCCTCGCCTTAACTGCGACAACCGTTCCAAGGGAAGGCGTCACGTGCAATCCTACTTCTTCATAAGTTTCTCTGATGACCGTTTGACGCGGAGATTCTCCTTCTTCCATTTTTCCAATGGGACAATGCCAATGACCTGGCCAAAGAGGAGCCCAATCAGCACGGCGTAAAAGTAGAACCTTTTGATCGCGTATGATGACCATATTCGAGCAGATAATGAAGGATTGAAGATTTTGGGTCATATGCAAGCTTTCTTAAGAGGGACACTGGTCAATTACGGCTTTGCAAAAGTTAATCCAACGGATTACAAATGTTAAGGAGAAAATGGATGAGGGAGCCTTGAGCTTATGGTGTTTAAAGAGAAACCCTATGAAAAAATTCATCAACGACCTCTTACGCCTGAACTCAAAAACCAGGTTTATGAAGCTTTTCGTAAACATGCCATCCATTGCACGGGCATCTGCGGTTTAGCACAAGAACCAATCTCTTTTGAAATGCGGGACGGTGCTAACCTTGTCGGATGCATAGTGGTGCAACCCTTCTGGGGGCAGATTCATATCAAATACCTTCTGGTAGAAGAGCCCTATCGCGGTCAAGGCATCGCGCGCCGTCTTATGGAACATGCTTTTGAATTTGGAAAGGCTCAAGGTTGCCGTTTTGCCTTTGTGGAAACTATGAATTTTCAAGCACCGGAATTTTATCAAAAACTTGGCTTTAAAATTGACTTTGTTCGCCATGGTTATGACAGAGGAACCAGCTTCTATTATCTTAAGAGGGATTTATGATTGAGGCTATTTTCAAGAGATGTCCATACGGAACTCTTTAAAAATTATCTCGACTCTAACTAATGTTTATGGTTTCTCATTAATAAACACCATCAAATCTTCACGACTCCGAAGACATATTTTCTTATGCTTAAAATCCTTATAAAGATCGTTAAAGAAACTCCATGAATTGGCATCTGTCCTAGATTCATGCTCGGAAGCCCATTCAATAAGTTTAGCTAAGGCTTTTTCTTTTTCACAAGGATCGAGGAACTCTTCAAACTGGGGGCCGCGCGAAATCAGGTTTTGTTTACAGTCTTCCCAAGGTAAATCCAACCAAATCAGCAGGGTCGAAAAGGGAAGACACGCTTCCGCCATTTTTCCAAAAACGCCCTCCAGAATCCACTGATCTTTCTTTTTAAGAGCATCAAGATCCTTGGCTATATCAGAGGCCGAGCGGCGAATTTCATATCCCCCTTTGCCCCATCTGATAGCGTCCATGTGAAATAAGGGAATCTTTTTGCTTTGAGACAAAGCATTTCCCAACCAGGTTTTCCCTGATCCTGAGTTACCAATAATGAGAATGCGTTCGTTTTCAGTCATCTAATTTTCCATTAAGCAAATAAGGCCCTCATTCATCACCATGAATGATTCAGGAAAGCAAGACTTTTATAACTATCCGGTTGGGTCGTATCGGTTGCGATTCGACATACCTTTTTGATTCCACATTCAAGACACACATGGATAATTTGCCAACCTTTTTTTGATTTATATGTCAGCAGGACGGGCTTCATAAGACTCTTACAAGTATTCTTTCGATCACCGGGAACATTGTCTAAATGCACCGAATATAAGCAAAAAGGACAGTGATTCCTGTAACATCCGTTGGTTACAGGAAGGATTTCTTCATAACAATTTTCACAGATAAAACCTGTATTTTCTAAATTTCGCGCCATCATGGACCCCTCATGTTTGAGTTCAAACATTCAAGGAGTCCGGGTTCCGTTTATTCTTAAGAAGCGTGTACTTCTTGCTCAGGCTTGATGTGGGAGGGACAAATTCACCGCTCGGTTAAGCGATTACTTCCCGTTCCAGCTTCAAAAAGACGAACCATTTGTCTTTTATCCGAACCTCGGCTTGCTTTGTGCATTTATACAAGCCACTGTAGTGCGGTCCTTACACCACACTCCATGGGTAAGTGTAACCAAATCTCACTGACGATACTCGGCTTCGTCCCCGGTTAGATGTGGCGCGCTAAAATAGTACTCATACTTTTTCTCCATTTTTAGTGAGTTTTATTTATATATTATTCAATAGTATTTTCAACTAAAAGTTTTTACCTATCATAAAACCAACATCCCTTGATGTGATCGTTCACCACCCCTATGGCTTGCATATAGGCATAGATGATAGTTGAACCAACAAAAGTCATCCCTCTCTTTTTCAAGTCTTTTGATAAGACCTCGCTCAAAGGGGTTTGGCTGGGGGCTTCTTTCAATTTTATCCAATGATTTTTGAGTGGCTTTCCATCAACAAAATTCCAGAGATAACGATCAAAAGATCCAAATTCTTGCTGAATTTGAAGAAACGCTTGAGCATTCTGACGAGTGCCATAGATTTTTAATCGGTTACGAATGATCTCTGGATTTTGACGTAAGGCTTCCAACTCATCATCACGCATAGCTGCAACTTTGGAAGGATCAAAATTGTGAAAGGCTTTGCGATACCCTTCACGCTTTTTAAGAATGGTTTCCCAACTAAGCCCTGCTTGGGCTCCTTCTAAGATGAGCATCTCAAACAAATGCTGGTCATCATGCACAGGAATTCCCCATTCATGATCATGATAATTTGCATAAAATTCTTTACCAACTTCGCTGCCAAAACAGCGGATTTTGCCATTACTGCCCAGGATCGTCATTCTTCTGCTCCTATAAAATTCCTAAAAGCGCCTCATGTCCAGCTTCTTTCAAGGTTTCCATCACTTGACAATAGGGGCCAGGGCCATAGCTAATGCGCGCAACCCCCAACCCTGCAAGCTGCTTTGGCGAAGGTGTATCTGGTAATACCATTATATTGACAGGGAGGGGAGAAAGTTCGCAAAGTTTTTCGATATATTGAGCGTCCTTAAGGCCAGGTGCAAAAAATCCATTTGCTCCAGCTCTCGCATAGCCAGTTGCACGCTCTATGGCTTCTTCCAAGTGAGTGTCATTATGGGAAATAGAATCAGCTTTGAGAAAAATATCCGTTCGGGCATTGATGAAAAGGGGAATAGCTGCATGCTCTGCTGCTTCTCGAGCTGCCTTAATGCGCGCACATTGATCTTCAATTGAATAGAGCTTTTCCTGACCTATAATCTGGTCTTCGAGGTTTATTCCTACGACACCGGCTTCAATAACTTTTGCAACAGCCTCTTGCACCTCCTGGGGATTTCGTCCGTATCCTCCCTCAAGATCAATCGTCACTGGCAGATCAACGCTTGCAATAATCCGCTTAAGATTTGCGAGAGCCAAATCAAATGAGAGTTTTTCCCCATCGTCATATCCATGGGCAGCCGCAACTGACCAGCTACTGGTTGCAATGGCTTTTGCTCCGGTCTCTTGTATGGCTTTTGCACTGCCAGCGTCCCACACATTAAAGAGGATTAAGGGGGCACCCTTGATATGGAGTTTTTTTAGGTTATTTGCACGTTCACTCTGAGTTATCATATGAGTCTCCCTGTTTTTCATGATTAATAAGCCATTTTTTACGAGCGATGCCACCGCCATAACCACCCAAATCGCCATTTGTGTTGATAACACGATGACAAGGAATAATGATGGCGAATTGGTTTGCACCGTTAGCATTTGCGACAGCCCGAAAGGCCGATGGGCTTCCAATTCTTACAGCAATTTCGCCGTAAGAGCGTGTTTCACCGAAAGGGATTTTTTGAAGCTCTTCCCACACACGCTTTTGAAAAGGAGATCCAAGAAGAAAGAGAGGCGTTTTAAATTCTCTTAAATCACCCTCAAAATACTGACGGAGTTCGGTCTCAATTGAACGAATTGGCTCTGTTGTGCCTGGTATTATTGCTGATTTTGTTTTCTCCCTTAGCCGCTCAACCTCGCGTTCCAGCCCCCGACGATCCACAAATTCTAAAAGGTAAAGTTCATCTTCATCGGCGATGGTGATCATTGGGCCAAGTTTGGTGTCTATCCACGAGGCCTTTAAAATATGATTTTGTCCTATTAAAGTTGGGGCTTCTCCCATAATGCGGGAAAAGGCATCCCTGAAACCACTGCTGGATTCATAACCAGCATCAAGTTGGGCTTCTATCACAGTGTTCCCTTCCCTAATTTGTTTCATCGCAAGCCCCATGCGCCGAGCACGAGCATAGGCAACGAATGTCATGCCAAACCGTTTTTTGAATTGACGACGGGCCGTTGAAGCATCAACAGATAATTCCCGAAAATCTATATCCCTCCATCGCCTTTCTGGATTTGCTTCAACAGCATTCACAAGGGTTTGGACAAGCTCTGAGACTTGATTGGGGTGGGATAAGGGCCTGCAACGATGACAAGGTCTAAATGACGCCAGAAGGGCATCTTGGGCCGTTTCAAAAAATTCACAATTCTCAAACTTTGGCTTCCGGGCAGGACACGTTGGGCGGCAGAAGACACCGGTTGTTTTAACTCCCACATAAAACACACCTTCATATTCGGTCTTTTTATCTATGAGAGCTTGATAATACTCGTATTTTGCTTCGGCGGTTATCATGCTTTTCCTTACTCAATTAAGCGTCCTCATCTTAATATAAGTGAATTCATTAAAGGCTGCCGCCGAAATTCAGGCATGGATTTTTTTATTTTGAAATTTCTTTTTAGGCTAATCTTTTTATAAACCATAAAACGAGGTTATCATTTAAGTGAATGCCGGTTTGATTGGAAAATCTTAGAAAGGTTTTGTTTGACATGAATCGTATTTTAATTGATTTGCCAGAATGTATTGAAACCACGAGGCTTATCCTTCGCATGCCTCAAGCTGGGTTGGGTGAAAGGCTCCATCAAGCGATGATGGATGGGTATGAGGATTATGTGAAATGGCTTAATTGGACGCCCTTGATTCCAACGATACAATCTGTGGAAGAGGAATGCCGCAAACATCATGCTGAATTTATCTTAAGAGATTTTATCCGCTATATCATTATGGAAAAATCGAGTCATCAGATTATGGGTCGATGTGCTTTTCCTGCATTTCAAGCCAATTGGTTCATCCCACAATTTGGAATTTCTTATTTTATCAGACGCAGTAAACGTATGAACGGTTATGCAACAGAAGCCGTTCATGCGATGACACTTTTAGCCTTTCAAGTTCTAGGGGCCAAGAAGGTTGAAATTTATTGTGACGCTGAAAATCTAGGCAGCAATAAGATCCCGCAGAAACTCAATTTCGAACTTGAATATACCCAAAGAGGGGGGTGGCCAAGGCAAGATGGAAAATTGGCTGAACTTAAAACGTACTCTCTTTTTACAGAAGAAAAGTTGCCCGGGCTTAAGAATTCAATGATGGAAATGATAGGTTATCAAAATGAACTGCCAGATTAAGCGACTTCAAGCACAAGATTGGGCTCTTTGGAAAGAGATTCGACTTGAAGCAGTAAAGCTTCACCCAGAATTTTTTGGAGGCTCCTATGAGGAAGAATCTGTGTGGGAGGAGAAAGAGTTTAAGAAAAGTCTGATTAAAAACGATATATTGGGGGCTTTCATCGAAAATCAACTAATAGGCGTTGCGGGATTTTTTCAATTCACACTTCAAAAGCTAAAACATAGGGGCACCCTCTTTGGTCTATACGTAAGGAAAGAAAATCGAGGGCAAGGGGTCGGAGATCAGCTGATCGAAGCCGTCATAAATCATGCTCGCCAGAGTGTTCTTCAACTGCATTGTACTGTTACCACGGACAATAAAGCTGCCATTAATCTTTACCAAAGATATGGTTTTCAGATTTATGGAACAGAGCCGAGATCCTTAAAAGTAGGTGAAAATTTCTATGACGAGCATCTTATGGTTCTGAAGCTGAGA
>JAKBAL010000027.1 GCA_021809225.1 Pseudomonadota bacterium
TGAGCGTCATCGTAAGTCGTGCCCTTCCTGATGTGCGAGATGGCCTGAAGCCCGTGCATCGGCGCATTCTTTATTCGATGTACGAATCCGGCTATGACTTCAATCGTCCCCCTCGAAAATCGGCCCGTATTGTGGGAGATGTTATTTCCAAATATCACCCGCATAGTACGGATGCTGTTTACGAGTCTTTGGTTCGGATGGCGCAACTGTTTTCTTTACGCTTGCCACTTATTGATAAACAAGGAAACTTTGGATCAATGGATGGGGATCCTGCAGCAGCTATGCGGTATACAGAAGCCCGTCTTTCCAAGCCAGCTCATTTCCTTATGAATGATATCGATAAGGAGACCGTCGATTTTCGGCCCAATTATGATGAATCAACAGAAGAACCCGTTGTCCTTCCGACACGTATTCCTAACCTCCTTGTCAATGGGAGCGGGGGTATTGCTGTGGGTATGGCGACGAATATTCCCTCTCATAATTTGGGAGAAGTCATTGATGGCTGCTGTGCCTTGATTGACAATCCTGACCTAACCCTTGAAGAGCTGATGGACTATATACAGGGTCCAGATTTTCCAACAGGCGCCCTTATTATGGGACGTCGTGGTATTTATAGCGCCTTTAAGACGGGGCGTGGCTCCCTTATCGTTCGAAGTCGTACTCATATTGAGACTCTTCGAAAGGACAGAGAAGCGATCATCGTTACGGAAGTTCCGTACCAAGTCAACAAAGCCAAAATGATTGAACGTATGGCTGAGCTTGTTCATAACAAGGAACTTGAAGGCATTTCTGACTTACGAGATGAATCAGACCAGCAGGGAGTGCGAGTTGTTATTGAGCTGAAGAAAGATGCCATTGCTGATGTCGTTCTTAACCGTCTTTATGCGATGACATCCCTTCAAACCACCTTTGGAGTGAACATGCTGGCCTTAAATGGGGGAAAACCTCAGCAAATGGGCCTTAAGGAAATTTTAGAACTCTTTATTCTCTTCCGAGAGGAAGTTATTACCCGAAGGACCCGTTATCAGCTTAAAAAAGCCCGCGAGCGAGCTCATGTTTTAGTAGGTCTTGGCATAGCTGTTGCAAATCTGGATGAAATGATCATCCTCATTCGACAAGCCCCTGATCCTCAGGTGGCTAAAGACGAAATTTTGGCGCGATCTTGGAAAGTGCAAGATATCGCCCCCCTTATTCTTCTGATTGATGAGCCAGGTTATCCCATTGTAGAGGGGGCTTACCGCATGTCGGAAGCTCAAGCTAAAGCCATTTTAGACTTAAGACTTCACCGTTTAACAGGTCTTGAACGGGAAAAAATTGCTTCTGAACTCACTCAAATTGTGGAAGAAATCAAAGAGTATCTTTTTATTCTAGGATCTCGCGATAAGCGTCTTGAAATCTTAAGGACTGAACTTCTTGAAATAAAGGAAAACTTCGCCACCCCTCGACGTACCACCATTGAAGAGGGTGAGATGAATGCGGATGAAGAAGATTTTATTCAACGAGAGGATATGGTGGTAACGGTCAGTTTGGGTGGATATATCAAACGGGTCCCTATCAGCACCTACCGAGCTCAAAAGAGAGGTGGCAAAGGTCGTTCAGGCATGGCAACGCGAGAAGAAGATACTGTCTCTGAAGTCTTTATCGCTAATACGCATACACTCATGCTGTTTTTTACAACTTCTGGTCGTGTGTTTGGAATGAAGGTTTATAAATTACCTTTAGGTACACCACAAGCTCGAGGTAAAGCGATGGTAAACCTTTTGCCTCTTGAACAAAACGAGACTATTTCAACAATTATGCCTATGCCAGAAGACGAAGCTCAATGGGCTAATATGTACATTTTCTTTGCGACCTCTTCTGGACATGTGCGTCGTAACGCTCTTTCAGACTTCACCAATATTCGAGCCAATGGAAAAATCGCTATGAAACTTGAAGAAGGTGAACGTCTTATTGCAGTGAGTTCTTGTGATGAAACGAAAGACGTTTTGCTCACAACTCGAGCAGGACGCTGTATCCGCTTTGGTGTTACGGACGTAAGAGAATTTGTAGGAAGAACATCCACCGGTGTCCGCGGTATTCGTCTTGGAAAATCCGATGAAGTGGTTTCTATGACAATTCTCACTCAAGTTGACTTTACGATTGAAGAAAGAGATTCTTATCTTAAACAATCTCAACGTTTACGTCGTCAAGAAGAAGAGCAAGAAGCGACCGGCAATGAAATGCCTCTGTCTCAAGAACGCTTTGAAGCGATGGCTGCTTTAGAAGAATTTATTCTTACAGCCAGTGAAAAAGGGTTTGGCAAGCGTTCGTCTGCTTACGAATACCGCTGTACCAATCGAGGGGGTCAAGGCATTACGACCATGGAGGTAACAACCAAAACAGGTCAAGTGGTGGATTCTTTCCCTGTAAAGGACGAAGATGATGTGATGTTGGTTACCAATACGGGCAAACTCATTCGATGTCCTGTACACGATATTCGCATAGCTGGTCGCAGAACTCAGGGTGTTACTCTTTTCCGCGTTGATAAGGAAGAATCTGTCGTTTCTGTTGCACGTATTCAAGAAGATAGTGACGAAGTTGACAATGTTGACGAGGTCTAAGCACCTTCATATTGGCGTTTATCCGGGAACTTTTGATCCGATTACGTTTGGTCATCTGGATATTATTCTGCGTGCAACGCGTCTTGTTGATCGACTGATTGTGGCTGTTGCAACCAATGTAATGAAAGATCCCCTTTTTTCCATCGAGGATCGCCTACAGATGATCGAACAAGAACTTAAAACAGTCTCTCTTCCCCAAGATAGGGAAATCATTGTTAAACCTTTTAGCTCTCTTTTAGTTAATTTTGCAAAAGAGGAGGGAGCACAGGTGCTCGTCCGCGGACTTCGGGCTGTCTCAGATTTTGAATATGAGTTTCAAATGGCTGGAACCAATCGTAAACTGAGTCCCGATCTTGAAACCGTTTTTCTGGTAGCTTCTGAAAGTTATCAGCTCATTGCCTCAAACCTAGTCAAAGAAATTGCTCGTCTTAAGGGCAATACCACCCCCTTTGTTTCCCCGCAGGTAGCAGAGAAATTAACACAGCATTTTGCAGAGTCAGCCTAGATCAAAAACAAATACCAGAATCTGGAAATGGGGACCAAAAAATAATAATGTTTTCCTAAAATCAGGAATAAAAAATTATGGCCTTTACTCCTTTTTTATTAAATTATTTACTTTTTATCGTTTTAATAGGCGTGAGTTTGAAAGACATTAAGGATGGGATCATTCCTGATGTGCTGCTGGGAATCATCCTCATTCTTGGTTTACTTCGATTTGGGGGTGATCATAGTGTAAGCATTGTGATATTAGCCACTCTGGCTTATGCTCTTTATAAAGTCTATCCTCTGCTCAGAGGGAAAGAAGGATTAGGATTTGGGGATGTAAAACTCATGGGCGTTTCAGGGTTTTGGATTGAGCCTTATCAAATTCCTCTTTATTTGGTGATAAGTGGGGGATTAGGAGCGGGAATTGGCATTTTGTGGTATACTTTCAAAAAGGAAATAAGATTTCCTTTGGGGCCAGCTCTTGCACTTTCTCTTGGGATTTGTAGTGTAGGAAATCATGGATTGTCAAAAGGAGAAAATAACATGACATTGACTTTTTCAGGCCCTCGTCTTCCTCCAGCTTCAGGTCATAAACCAGATTCGATCGTTGTTCTCATTCATGGATATGGAGCCGATGGAGACGACCTCCTCTCCCTTGGAAAAGCATGGGCTTCCGTCTTACCCAATACACTCTTTGTCTCGCCCCATGGACCCAGTCCCACTGAGCTCAATCCTTATGGCAAACAATGGTTTAGCCTCGGTGACTGGAACCTTAATAAAACTTCGACACCCGATCAAACAGCTCGAATGTTAAAGGAAGTACAATCATTAACACCCTCTTTTAATCGGTATTTAGATGAACTTTTAAAAGCTGAAGGACTACCACCTGAAAAGCTAGCCCTTGTGGGGTTTTCTCAGGGGGCTATGCTCGCTCTTCACATCGCTCTTCATCGTCCCTTATGTGCGGGAGTTGTTGCTTTCTCAGGAGCTTTTTTAAATGATCCTACGGAAGTCATCATGGCTCATCCGCCAGTTTTATTGATTCATGGAATGGATGATCAACTCCTACGTCCTTTTTTCTCTCAAGCGGCAGAGGAAGGATTAAAACATCTTCACGTTCCTGTAAACCTTACCCTCCTTCCAGGGCTCGAGCATGGAATTGATGGACGAGCCCTTGGAATGGGAGGAGCTTTTTTAAAAGACCATCTTTATAATAAGACCCCATCTGACTTGTGGGAACAAGCAAAAGAGAGTAGTAATTGACTAAAATAACAAACAGGAATGCGTTATGAAACAACCAAAAATCGCCCTTATAGGAGCGGGAAACATTGGAGGAACTCTCGCTTATCTTGTGGGGTTGAAAGAACTCGGAGATATGGTTCTCATTGATGTCATGGAAGGAACTCCACAAGGAAAAGCCTTGGATATTGCTGAAGCGTCTTCGCTTGAAGGATTTAATGGCGTTTTTAAAGGAACGAATGAGTATAAAGATATCGAAGGAGCTGATCTTGTTATTGTCACTGCAGGTGTTCCTCGACGACCTGGGATGAGCCGAGATGACTTGTTGGACACTAATTCGAAAGTGATTCGCCAGGTTGGTCAAGAGATTCGTCGTTATTGTCCTCATGCTTTTGTGATCGTTATCACCAATCCTTTGGATGTGATGGTAGGGATTATGCAGGAAGCTACGGGAATTCCGCATGAGCGCGTTATTGGTATGGCGGGGGTGCTGGATAGTGCCCGATTCCGCTATTTCTTAGCTCAAGAGTTTAATGTATCCGCTGAAGATGTTTATGCATCTGTTCTCGGTGGACATGGAGATAATATGGTGCCTCTCATTCGATATTCGACGGTGGCAGGCATTCCTCTCCCCGATCTTATTCAAATGGGGTGGACAACTCGAGAACGAATCGAAGACATTGTTCAGCGAACGCGCCAGGGAGGAGGAGAGATCGTAAACCTGCTAAAAACAGGATCGGCCTTTTACGCACCTGCCTCTTCTGCCATTGCTATGGCAGAATCATATTTAAAGGATAAAAAACGTATCTTTCCTTGTGCTGCATGGTTGAATGGAGAATATGGTGTGAACGATATTTACGTCGGAGTGCCGGTGGTCATTGGATCTAAAGGTGTTGAAAAAATTATAGAAGTTCCCTTAAATTCTACAGAAAAGAACTTGTTTGATCAGTCAGTTAAAGCCGTTAGAGACCTTGTTGCTGCTGTTAAATCGCTGGATGAAAGAAGGAATAAGGTTTCATAAAATGAATATTCACGAATATCAAGCCAAGTCTTTACTCCGAACATTTGGCGTTGCGGTGCCTGGAGGAAGAGTCGCTTTTACCTCGCAAGAAGCGCGAGAGGTTGCAGAAACCTTAAAGGGACCGTTGTGGGTTGTGAAAGCACAAATTCACGCGGGGGGACGAGGAAAAGGGGGAGGCGTAAAGCTCGCAAAGTCAATAGACGAGGTAGCCTCAATAGCTGATCAAATTTTAGGAATGACCCTTATTACGCCTCAAACGGGGTCGCAAGGTCGGCTTGTTTCAAAAATTTATGTGGAAGAGGGATGCTCTATCGATCGAGAATTTTATTTAAGTCTCTTAATTGATAGAATCACCTCTCGGGTGACCTTCTTGGCTTCAACGGAAGGGGGCGTTGAAATTGAAGATGTCGCATTGACTCATCCAGAAAAAATCATAAGAGCGTCTATTGATCCTGCCGTAGGATTTCAATCCTTTCAGGGACGAAAGCTAGCCTATGGGTTGGGGCTTAAAGGTGATCAAGTCAAAGAACTCATGCGTTTGGCCAAAGGCATGTATGAGGCATTTCTCAAGCTTGATGCTAGCCTCATTGAAATTAATCCCTTGGTCTTAACCCGTGAGGGAACTCTCCTCGCTCTTGATGCAAAGATGAGTTTTGATGATAACGCCCTTTATCGCCATCAAGAGATAGAAGATCTGCGAGATGCGACTGAAGAAGATCCGGTAGAACGACACGCTTTTCTTAATGAGCTAAGCTATATCAAACTCGATGGTAATATTGGATGTATGGTGAACGGAGCAGGGCTTGCTATGGCCACCATGGATATTATTAAACTTTACGGAGGAGCTCCTGCTAATTTCTTAGATGTTGGGGGAGGTGCCCCACGCGAAAGGGTGACCGAAGCTTTTAAAATTATTCTTTCTGATCCTCATGTGAAGGGCGTGCTCGTCAATATTTTTGGGGGAATTATGCGCTGTGATATTATAGCTGAGGGCATTGTAGAGGCTGTGAAGGAAATTCATCTTCAAATCCCCCTTGTCGTCCGTCTTGAAGGAACGAATGTTGATCTAGGAAAAGAAATTTTTACCAAATCGGGACTGCCTATCATTTCGTTAGATGATCTGTCTGAAGCTGCTCAACGTATCGTCGAAGAAGTCAAGGAGGCAGTTTAATGTCTATTCTCATCAATGCATCAACAAAAGTAATTTGCCAAGGCTTCACTGGGGCTCAAGGAACTTTTCATTCAGAGCAAGCGATAGTTTATGGCACAAAAATGGTGGGAGGCGTTACCCCTGGTAAAGGGGGAACACAGCATCTAGGCCTTCCTGTTTTTAACACAGTTCAAGAAGCTGTGCAAAAAACCGGAGCCACAGCCTCTGTAATTTATGTTCCTGCTCCTTTTGCTGCAGATGCCATTCTAGAAGCCATAGATGCTCAGATTCCCCTTGTCATTTGCATAACAGAAGGTATTCCTGTCTTGGATATGATGAGAGTGAAGAGGGCTCTTTCTGCATCGTCTACCAGACTGATTGGTCCAAACTGTCCGGGAATTATTACGCCTGGAGAATGTAAAATAGGCATTATGCCAGGATATATTCATAAACCTGGAAAGATCGGCGTTGTTTCACGTTCAGGGACTTTAACGTATGAAGCTGTTGCTCAAACTACTGCTGTAGGCTTAGGGCAATCCACCTGCATTGGTATTGGAGGAGATCCCATCAATGGCACAAGCTTTGTCGATTGCCTTGAACTTTTTCACCAAGACCCTCAAACGGACGCTATTGTCCTTATTGGAGAAATTGGAGGGACAGCAGAAGAAGAAGCGGCTGCTTTTTTAAAATCATGTAAACACCCTAAGCCTGTCGTCAGTTTTATTGCAGGTATCACCGCTCCTCCAGGCCGAAGAATGGGGCACGCTGGAGCTGTGATTTCTGGATCCCAAGGGAGAGCTGACGAGAAAATAGAAGCTTTAAAAAGTGCAGGGGTTACTGTTGCAGATTCACCCGCGAAAATTGGCCAGACTCTTGCTGAGGTTTTAAAAATGGGGGCTTCTTTAAAAAAGGGGCATAAATAAGTGATGGATACGAGAAAACCTAAAGCTTCGGCCACGTGGTCAGATGAAAGCCTATCTTTTTTAACGGGAGATAATGCTTGTTACATTGCCCAAACCTATGCATCCTATCTTGCTGATCCAAATTCTGTGAGTTTTGAGTGGCACCAATATTTTGCGTCCTTAGGAGATCAAGAAGCTGATATTTTAAAGGATTTTCTGGGTCCAAACTGGGGCGCACCTCCTTATTCTCAAGATAAACCCGCTCCTTCTTCTCATCTTGCCGGAGAAAAAGTCTCTCCTGAGGCTGTGAAAGGCGCTATTCTAGACTCAATTCGTGCCATTATGCTTATCAGGGCTTACCGGGCTCGTGGGCATATGATTGCGAATCTAGATCCTTTAAACTTGATAACAAAAGAATATTATGCTGAGCTTGATCCTCAAACATATGGTTTTAAAGAAGAAGATTATGATCGTCCGATCTTTATTTATGATGTTTTGGGCCTTCCTTATGCAACCTTACGTGAAATTATTGATCGTTTACGCAAGACCTATTGTGGGACAGTCGGAATTGAATTTCTTCATGTCCAAGATCCTGAAAAAAAGTTATGGCTGCAAAAACGCATTGAAGGGGAAGGAGAGCTTGGCCTTGCCGAACCCATTCATGACATTAAATGGAAAAAAAGAATCTTAAAAGGACTCACAAATGCTGAGGCCTTTGAAAAGTTTTTGCATGTAAAATATCCTGCTGCGAAAAGATTTGGTCTTGATGGAGGGGAAAGCCTGATCCCTGGTCTTGAGGAAATGCTGGTTACGTCTAGTCGTGCTGGTGTTGAAGAAGTTGTTTTAGGGATGACCCATCGGGGACGTCTCAATGTTCTTGCCAATATTATGGAAAAACCTTACAGCGCCATTTTTTCAGAATTTCAGGGTCAAAACTCACAGCCAGATCAGGTGCAAGGATCAGGAGACGTAAAGTATCATCTAGGGGGATCAACGGATCGATATTTTGAAGGAAGGAAAATGCATCTTTCCTTAACAGCAAATCCTTCCCACTTGGAAGCCGTTGACCCTGTTGTCACTGGAAAAGTTCGAGCAAAGCAAACACAATATGTGGATCAAGAGAAATCAAAGGTCATCGGGCTTTTACTCCACGGAGATGCCTCTTTTGTAGGTCAAGGTCTTGTGGCTGAGACATTTATGCTGTCTCAGCTCCATGGATATCAGACGGGGGGTACCTTCCATGTCATTATTAATAACCAAATTGGATTTACAACACCTCCTGCTTTTGCGCGCTCAACCGCCCATTGTTCCGATTTAGCGATGATCGTTCAGGCTCCGATCTTTCATGTGAATGGTGATGATCCTGAAGCTGTCGTTAAAGTGATGCGTGTTGCTGCAGAATTTCGCTATACTTTTAAGTCTGACGTGGTTGTTGATCTGATTTGCTATCGACGTTTCGGCCATAATGAAATTGATGAGCCTGCCTTCACGCAACCTCTCATGTATAAAGCGATTCGTGCCCATCCTTCGACGCGAAGTCTCTATATTCAAAAATTGATTGAGGAGGGATCATTCACTCAAGTTGAGGTTGATACACTTGATAAAGCTATTGAGAAAAATCTTCAAGAAAATTTTAAAGAATCTCTTTCTTATAAACCTTTGAAAGCTGACTGGTTAGCTGGACGATGGCAAGGATTTTCTCCAAAAACAAATACAGAACAAAAGGCAAATACAGGTGTTAAAGAAGAAACCCTGGTTGCTATTGGGATAGCTCTTAGTAAAATTCCAAAAGGATTTCATCTTCATCCAAAACTGGACCGTTTTCTCTCAGCACGTCGACAAATGGTCACAGAAAATTATCCCATTGATTGGTCTATGGGGGAAGCATTAGCCTTTGGTTCTCTTGCTGTGGAGGGTCATGTTGTACGTCTTAGTGGACAAGACAGTGGCAGAGGAACGTTTAGTCAACGGCATGCAGTCTTAAGAGATCAAGAAACAGAAAAAAAATATGTTTCTTTAAACCATCTCTCAGCAAATCAAGCTTACTTTGAAGTTTGGGATAGCCCCTTAGCGGAGGTGTCAGTTTTAGGATTTGAACTTGGATATAGCCTTGCTGAACCTCGAGCCCTCGTGCTATGGGAAGCGCAATTTGGGGATTTTGCAAATGGAGCGCAAGTTATCATTGATCAGTTTATCGCGGCTGGAGAATCCAAATGGCTTCGGATGTCAGGTCTCGTCTTGTTATTACCGCATGGATATGAGGGGCAAGGACCTGAACATTCATCAGCACGACTTGAGCGATACTTACAACTTTGCGGTGAAGATAATATGCAAGTTGTGAACTGCACGACCCCTGCGAATTATTTTCATGTTTTACGACGTCAAGTTCATCGTAACTATCGCAAACCTCTGATTGTCATGACGCCAAAAGTTCTTTTGCGCCATAAACTCGCTGTATCAACTCTACCGGAATTTAACACAAGTAGTCATTTTCAAGAAATCTTGCCAGACTCTTTAACGCCCTCCTCGGGCTTTCGTCGAGTTATCTTGTGTTCAGGAAAAGTTTATTATGACTTATTGGAAAAGCGAGAAGAGGAAAAAATAAAGGATATTGCCATTATTAGACTTGAACAGCTTTATCCTTTTCCGCATAAAAAATTAGTCCAAACCCTTCGGCCTTATCAACAGGCCGATATTATCTGGTGTCAAGAAGAACCCATGAATATGGGAGCATGGACCTTTTTAGATAGGCGTCTTGAAGATGTGTTGGTTGAAGCTAGCATCAAGAGTAAACGCCCTATTTATGTGGGCCGACCCGAAGCCGCCTCTCCTGCAACGGGCCTTATCAGTCGTCATATTTTAGAACAAAATCTCGTTGTTAACCAAGCTCTTGACCTTATAAAATGAGGAAAAAATGAATATAAAAACCTCTTCGCCTATGCAAAAAGATATTAAAGTCCCTTCTCTGGGGGAATCTATCACTGAAGCGACGATTGCCCTTTGGCTTAAAGGACAAGGCGATCATGTTACGTTAGATGAACCTCTTGTGGAACTTGAAACGGATAAGGTGACGCTTGAGATAGGAGCTCCGTCAACTGGCATTCTTACAGAAGTTCTGGTTCAACAGGGAGGCGTTGTCGAAGTGGGAGCCCTTATTGGCCGGGTTACGGAAGAAGCTGAAGGAGAGATTCTCATGACAACTACTGAAAAATCAGTTCAGAAGGAACCTGTCCGTGCGTCTACACCACCTGTTGCAGAAAAGATTTCTCTTTCTCCTGCTGTCCGAAAGCTTGTCGAAGAAAATCAGGTTAATCCTGGTCATATCAAAGGACAAGGAAAAGCAGGCAGGCTTACGAAAGGGGATGTCCTGACGTTTTTAGATAAAGGAACAAATGAACAAGCTTCCTCGCTCGCTTCAGCTTCTCAGCAAGGGAAAGAAGGTCGAGTGGAAAGGGTGCGAATGAGCCGCCTTCGTCAGCGCATTGCAGAGCGGTTAAAAGAAGCTCAAAATACAGCCGCAATTTTGACAACTTTCAATGAAGTGGATATGACGGCTGTCATCACTTTGCGGAATCGTTTTAAGGAAATTTTTGAAAAAAAACAAGGTGTTAAACTTGGATTTATGCCTTTTTTTGTGAAGGCTTGTCTTGTAGCCCTTAAAGAGTTTCCTGCCGTCAATGCGGAAATTGATGGAGAAGACCTTATATACAAAAACTATTATGATATAGGTATTGCTGTAGGAGCGCCTCAAGGACTTGTTGTTCCCATCATTAGGGATGCAGATCAAAAGGGCTTTGCTCCAATTGAAAAAAATATCGCCCTCTTTGGCCAAAAATCCCGTGATAAAAAACTTTCTGATGTTTAAATCTAATAAATAATAAGTGCAAATCACACCGGTTGGAATCACAAGACCGATAGGCCCACGAAAAGCAAATCCAAGAACCAACAATGGATAAAT
>JAKBAL010000028.1 GCA_021809225.1 Pseudomonadota bacterium
ATCTTTGTAAGGGGTTAGGGGATGGCTTCTCTGCACAAAAGCAAAACGAGAAAGCGTTAAAATATTATGAGGAAGCCCATCTTCTAAATTCTTTTCAAGCCCGTGCTGAAAAGACTAGAACAGGTATAGAAAAGGCTAGAACAGGTATAGAAAAGGCTAGAGCAGGTATAGAAAGGGTTACTCGATTCTTGATCCAATTTGGGGATGGAAATTGTCGAGCAGAAAATCGGATAAAGCAACTCAAAACCGCCTATGAGTCAGCAAAGAAAATCGAAAATAAAAGTCTACAGGCGCAAGCTTGTATAAAGTTAGGGTATTCATTTTCTGAAAAGAGAAAGAATAAGAAGGCTTTGAAAAATTATGATGAGCTTCTTAATTTAGCTAAGGAAATGGATGCTATACCTTTACAAATTCAAGCCCATATTGGGGCTGGATTTGCTCGAGCAGAAAATCGGATAGAGCACTTCAAAACCGCCTATGAGTTAGCAAAGAAAATTGGAGATAAAAAACAACAGGCTCAAGCTTGTACGGGGTTAGGGGATGACTCCTCTGCACACAGGCAAAACGAGGAAGCGTTAAAATATTATGAGGAAGCTCTTCTTCTAGATTCTTCTCCAGACATTAATAGAAAAGCTGCAGCAGGTAAAGCAAGGGTTGAGCGATTCTTGATGAAGTTTGGTTCTAAAGATACTCCTTCTTCCAGAAGAGGGGAGTCAACCAAGGATCGTCAATCAAAAGCCCCCTCCGACCGCCGTTCAGATGAACAAAGGACTAGATTTGATACAGCTGGACATGCCCATAAATCTGAATCTCGAAAACGCACATCTGATAGTTCTCAAGGACGAGCATCACACGAAAGACCTGTTAGGCAAAAAAACTCAAGGGAAAATTGATACTTAATTTAAAAAGATATGATGAAACAAATGTTATACAAATTTTAAAAAGGGGTTTAATTCCTCTTTCTTACCACTCTATTGAAAAAGCTATTGAACTAAATAATGTTGCCATTTCTTTTAATATCCAAGCTTTTCACTGGGGACGACAGGCTGCAATCGACTTGCAAGCTGTTGAAAATGCGGCAGGATTAAAGGTGGAAGAAAAATTATATACCACCTCCTCTTTTAGCCAAGCGAGATCCAACGACAGGCGAATTGCAGAAGAAATTGTATGGTTCTTGGATGATGATGGGCTTCAGAATTCTTGCAAAACTCAAAGGATTGCGAGGAACGGTTTTTGATATCTTTGGCTATACCAAAGATCGAAAAATGGAACGGGCTCTTATTACAGAGTGTGAGGCCAGGATTGATTATTTGTTGAGAAAAATTAAACTCGAAAATTATGACATCGCTGTTGCTTTGGTATCTTTGCCAGAATATATATGTGGCTATGGACATGTGAAAGAACCTTCTCTTCAAGACGCTAAAGCCAATGAAGAGGTCGTCTTGACGCAGTTCAAGGGGGCATTTTAGTCCAAAAACATAAGAGTGATCATTAAAAAGAACGGAGTATGAAAATGTATTTTAAAATGGGTATGCTTGTTGTTGCATTTCTATCCATGTTTGTATCAGTAAAAGCAGGAGGAGGTATAAACAGGGAATTCGACGAAATGAAGGACGTTAAAATAGACTCTTTAATTCATTGCCAGCAGAAGAAGAAGTTAATCTCAATTGCTGGAGAAAGTTATGCGATTGTTGAAGAACCAGCTCATCATGCTCTCTCAATCCCGGTACGAACGCTGCTAAATACGTCTGATATAGATAAACTTCCTTCTCAAGCAACCTTTTTCTTGGATTCGTTCACTAAAGATGAAACTGCTAACTTTGCTACATTCAGTTTCACTTCTAATGATAATCCTGATTGGGCATCCATTTTTTCGTATCCAGAGCCTTATTGGCATCAAGAACACTCGAAGGATACAGTCGTTCCTAAAAGAACGGTTAATTTTCTTTTACAAAAGGTGCGTCTCAAAAACTAAGAAGTTAATAAAAGATATCAAAAAAGCTTGAAGGAGTCTGGATTTCTTTCGCTGTTGTGACGTATTCTGCTTAAGATAGGAGGCAATCCAGCTTTCTTAATGTTCGTATAATGCTGTCCTAAAAAATAATGGGATATTTTTAAAATATTATTTCAAATTGTCTTCTCATTCATATTTTGGTATACTTCATCTAAGGTCATTATAAAAAGGGAGGCCAGTTATGCAATCAACATCATTGACGAAAACCACAGGCATTATCTTTATTATTTTGGGGGTGCTTTCCATTATTTATCCCTTTTACAGCTCGCTTGGCATTGTAACTTTTTTTGGTGCTCTGTTCCTTTTTGGTGGGATTTTTCACATTTTTGGGGCCTTTGAAAATAAGGAACGCAAAGATTATATCTGGAATTTTATTGTTGGTGCCATTTACATTCTTGCAGGTGTGTATCTTTTAAGCCATCCTCTTGTAGGGCTTTTATCCCTAACAATCGTCTTGATTTTTCTCTTTTTTATACAAGGCCTATTAATGCTTATTTCTGGGTTCCAGCAACGCAATTCTGGTCCAAAATGGGTTTGGTCCATGTTCAGTGGCCTTTTAACGATTGCTATCGCTCTGATCCTTCTTGTTGGCTATCCTATAAGTGCTTTATGGGCCTTTGGAATTTTGGTAGGCATCAATCTCTTGATGTTCGGCATATCTGTTTTGATGATCAATCGCGCTTAAGTTAATATTTAAAACTGGATTGCTTCGGAGCACACGCTCCTCGCAATGACGACCTCCCTAGCCGTCATTGCGAGTCTCTGGAAGAGACGAAGCAATCCAGAAATAAATTACCCCACCCTCTTCTACCATCCTCAAATGAAAGCTTCTTAAGTATTTTTTAGTAATTTTTATTTTATAATCCTATAAAAGAAATGAAAAAAGGATCATGCAAATGAACCCCATCAAGTTATTGACTTTGCCAAGCTTTCTAAGTTTTATTTTTATATTAATGACGATAAACTTAAGCTTTGCTGATTGTACAAGTGATTTTAATCACTGTCAAAGTAGCTTCCATCAGTGTGCATACTACCAAAAAGACTGTAAAACGTGCGTGACGGACTGTTCAAGTTGTGTGAACTCATGTGGATCTCTTATTAATGACTGCCGCTGGCTGCTACTTCAATGCCAATCGTTCCAAAAAAAATAAATAATGTTATTCTTGAATGAAAAAAGTATATTTTTCTAACAAACTCTCTTCAGCGCGTCCTCAAGTGAAAGCTCGATCTTTTCCCCCGTACGACGATTTTTCAATTCACATTGACCAGAAGTTACACTCCGCGGGCCAATAATAATCTGCCAAGGAAGACCGATGAGATCCATATCTGCAAACTTTGCCCCAGTGCCCATATCACGATCATCATAAAGGACCTCAACACCTGCTTGCAGAAGTTTGTCATATAGATCTTCACACAACTTCGTGCAGGCTTCATCTTTAATTTTAAGATTTAGAAGGCCGACTTTAAAGGGCGCAACGCTCACTGGCCATTTAATGCCATCTTCATCATGATGGGCTTCAATGATAGCCGCCACAAGTCGGGAGATGCCAATACCATAGGATCCCATCTCAACCGGAACTTGTTTGCCATCCGGACCCATAACGTAAGCCCCTAAAGGCACAGAATACTTTGTTCCAAAATAAAATACATGCCCGACTTCAATGCCGCGGGCTGTCTTGAGTCTTTCATTAGGAACAGGGCAGTTTTTAGGATCATGAAGTTCATCCGCTGCCGCATAAAGGGTTTGCAAACGATCAAGGGTAAGTATATTCACATCCAGATTTTCATATTCAGCATCATAGAAAATTTCACTCTCACCTGTTTCGGCCAGAATTTGAAATTCATGGCTAAGATTACCCCCAATGGCACCTGATGACGCCCGGACAGGAATGGCAGTGAGATCCATTCGCGCAAATGTGCGAACATAGGCTTCAAGCATCGCTTGATAGGAAGCTTTTGCTCCTTCGATTGTAAGGTCAAAAGAATAGTTATCCTTCATCAAAAATTCCCGGCCCCGCATCACACCAAATCGGGGACGAATTTCATCTCGAAATTTCCACTGAATATTATAAAAACGCTTGGGCAAGTCTCGATAGCTTTTAATAAAACGAGCAAAAATATCCGTAATGACTTCCTCGGCCGTGGGCCCATAAAGCATCTCTCGCTCATGACGATCTTTTATACGAAGCATTTCCTTGCCGTAGTCATGATAACGCCCACTTTTTTCCCAGAGTTCTGCAGGCTGGATCGTTGGCATAAGAACTTCAAGGCTACCTGCTCTATCTTGTTCTTCACGAACAATCTGTGCAATTTTTGTAAGCACCTTCAAACCTAAAGGAAGCCAAGAGTAGATGCCGGAGGTAACTTGGCTAATCATTCCTGAACGTAACATCAAACGATGGGAAGAAATCTGAGCCTCTTGAGGAGTCTCCCTTAACGTAGGATAGAAAAAAACGGAAGATCTCATGGGTTTATTATCTCCTTAAAGCCTAAACTCTTCACCTAAATAAACGCGACGAACAGCAGCATCTGCAACAATTTCTTCAGGAACACCTTCTTTGAGCACAAGGCCATCACTAATAATATAAGCACGATCCACAATGCCGAGAGTATCTCGCACATTATGATCCGTAATTAAGACACCAATATTTTTATCCTTGAGATGGGAAATCAGATCTCTTATTTCCGCAACCGCAATGGGATCAATGCCCGCTAAGGGCTCATCAAGCAACATGAAGTGAGGGTTACTAGCAAGAGCTCGCGCAATTTCGGTGCGCCGCCTTTCACCCCCAGATAAAGCAAGGGCGGGAGAGCGGCGAATGTGTTTGATGGAAAACTCATCAAGCAACATTTCAAGGCGTTCTTCCCGCTGATCATAATCAGGTTCAACAAGCTCTAAAATGGCTTTGATATTGTTTTCAACGGAAAGACCGCGAAAAATAGATGTTTCTTGAGGAAGGTATCCAATACCCAAACGAGCCCTCCGATACATAGGAAGGGATGTGATATCGTAACCATCTAGATAGACGGACCCAGAATCGGCTTTTATTAATCCTGTAATAATGGAAAAGCAGGTTGTTTTTCCTGCCCCGTTAGGACCTAAAAGACCTACGGCTTCTCCACATTTGACATGAAGGTTAACTTCACTAACGACAACGCGCCGAGCATAAGATTTGCGTAGATTTTGAGCTCTAAGCCCGCCCACCAATGAAGTTTTATTTTCTGAAGAAGGTATCATACCATAGCTATATTCTAATTAAGGAGATGGACTGCGATTCTTTTTAGCAGAAGTCGGGAAGATCTGTCCAGCATTCCTCTTTTGGGAAGATGTTTTACCTGATTCGGACTCTTTTTCTTTTATTTTTTTGATATCCTTTTTGATGATAAGGCCAGAAATACGCTTGCCCTGACCTGTTGGGGAGACACCGGGAGGATGGGTGAATATTTCGGCAACATTGGTCTCTAAGTTGTGACGACCGTATTCTCCTTCAATAATGTTTCCACCTTGGTTTACCTTAACATTTTCGAAAATTTCCACCATGTGAGTTTTTGTAGAGTAATTTCCCCGCTTACCTGTCACAACACCTTGGGGACCAGAGGCTAACATATTTCCTTCCGCTTCCACCCGGTCGAGTGCCAATTTTTCTTTACCATCTTCTGTTTTTTCAGAAGAGGATTTGAAATAGGCAACAAGGGTGTCCCCTTGCACGACTTCCTCTTTAGCAATGAAGGTAGCAACAGCATTTCCTCGTGCAATTCCTTTGTTTTCTGTGTGCCAATATTCAATGGAATCTCTTGCTGTCAGGATTTCTTTTGGGGTGATAATTTTTAAATTTCCCCCTGTCATAAGAACACGATCAAGTTTGACATCATAGTGGCCGTGTTCGCCATAAGCCGTTTCATTAGGGGATTCCATGCGCACATGACCGTCTGCTGTCATATGCGTAACATCTCGGTCTTTCCCTTCCGTGAAATAAATGGTTAATATATCCCCATAGACTGTATTCGTACCCTTTTGTGCGCTTGCTTTGCCAGTTGCGACACACTTTTGTGCTGTTTCATCACAGACGACCGATTCATCGGCATTGATAACAATGGGAGAATCGTCTTTGCTATTTGCGAGCTGATCTAAGATCTGTGCATGGCACAAAGACGTACTAGCTATAAGAGAAAGAAAATAAAAAATTTTAATGTGCATGGGGAGCCTTATGCTTTTTTATGGAGGAGTTACTAATTTCGACTCGAGAAGGTCCTTTTAGTGTAATGATTTTTAATCCGTGTGCGCGACTTTCGATCTTAAAGCCATTCTTAGCCATAATTTTGCCAGCTGGACCTTCTCCCTCAATATAACTATTCCCTTCAATAACCTTATCATCAATGGTTACATCAGCTTGCTTCGTTTTTACAAGATCTCCATCCGTGCTGGTAAGAATCACATCCCCTTCTAACTTTAAAACCTTTTTTTCGTGATCATAATGTCCTTGTTTTGCCTTCACATTAAAAGTTTGCCCTTCCAGCATCGTCATGGAACCCTGAGGATTGGTGAGGTCAGAAAGATTATTTGTCAGTTCTTTTGCCCAATCCGCATCCACATGAAAAGGTTGCCCTTTTTCATCTGTAGAGAGGTAATGGGGACGCATCATACGATTTTCTCGAATCTCAGGTTGAGAATGATCAACAAAAACAAAGCCTTCCTTACTTAAGGAGAGAATGTAAGGCCATCCGAAGGCAAACCCTACGGATAAAACGATACCAAACGGCAAAATAATCTTCATCAAACGCACATAACGAGAATAATTTTTAGGAACCATGGATCTCATTTATGCAAGGCCTTCTCCTAAACAATCATGAAGTCGCAATAGCCCTACAAGCTGGCCTGTGGTCTCTTCAAGAACGAATAAGTACGTGATGGATTTACGGTTCATAATGCCTAAAGCTTCAACTGCAAAACAGGATGAAAAAATTGTTTTTGGCGAAGGGGTCATCACGCTTTCAACTGTTTGGCTCAAAAGCGAAGGGCTCATATGACGGCGCAAATCTCCATCGGTAATAATGCCGATAAGACTCTTTGCTTCATCCAAAACGCCAATGCACCCAAACCCCTTTTCTGTCATGATAACAAGAGCTTCACTCATTAAAATCTCTTTTGAAACAAGCGGCAATTCTTCATAAGGGCGCATAACATCAAAGACATGTAAAAGTTTTTGACCTAACCTCCCCCCTGGGTGAAAGTTTTTGAAGTCCCTTTCCGAAAACCCTTTGCGCTTCAAAAGAGTAACGGCAAGAGCATCCCCAAGGCCGAGCATAAGAGTGGTAGAGGTTGTAGGGGCAAGTCCCATAGGACACGCTTCAAGAAAGGGTGGAAGAAGGAGTGTATATAGGGCCGCCTTTGAAAGGACGCTATCGCTCTTACATGTGATAGCAATAATAGGGATATCAAAGCGTTTTGCATAATTGATCATATTAGAAAGTTCAGCCGTTTCCCCAGAAAGGGAAAGCATAATGAGAGTGTCCTCTAAAGTGATCATCCCCAGATCCCCATGACTAGCTTCACTTGGGTGAACAAAAAATGCTGGGGTTCCTGTGGAGGAAAAAGTGGACGCAATTTTATTGGCAATATGGCCGCTTTTTCCCATACCAGAAAGGATCACTCGGCCTTTTGTTTGCATTAAAAGATCGATACTCCCTTCAAAAGACCCTTCTAAACTTTGAGCGAGTTTAAGGAGTGCTTCAGCTTCAAGCGTTAAAACACGGCGTGCCTCTGCAAGATCATCTTGAGGAAAAAGAGGAGTTACAATTGCATTTTGCATTTAACAAGACATCCTAAAAATTTTAATTTATTCTATTTATAGTTCTTTATACTTAATGTTGAAAAATATCAACCTCATTCCATCCTTGAATGTCAAGTTCACAACGAGCAGGAATAAATTGAAAGCAGGCTTTTGCAATTGATTCACGCCCTTCGCGCTTTAAAAGCTCTTGTAAAACAGCTTTAAGACGATGGAGATAAAGAACATCGGTCGCTGCATATTCCATTTGTTTTTCAGAAAGATTCTCAGATCCCCAATCGGATGTCTGCTCTTGTTTTGAAATTTCAACGTGTAAGAGCTGCTTACAAAGGTCTTTTAGGCCATGCTTATCTGTAAAAGTCCGAGAAAGCCGAGAGGCAATTTTTGTACAAAAGAGAGGAGAGGCGTCGACCTTTAAATAATATTTTAAAATAGCATAATCAAACCGAGCAAAATGATAGACCTTCTCCAAATTTTTATCATTTAAAAGAGCCCTTAAGTGAGGAGCTTCGTAAGACGAATTCAAAGGGAAGTGCACGAGATGGCATTCGCCATTGCCGGAAGAAAGCTGAACAAGAGTCAGTCTGTCGCGCGGAATATAAAGGCCCATGGCTTCTGTATCTATTGCAACCGAATGTCCAAACTGAACGGCAGAAGGGATGTCTCCGCGATGATAGTGAATTTTCATATTTTACTTTCATTTTGTTTGATATAAGAATAAGTATACGTTGAATTGGTGCCCAGGAGAAGACTCGAACTTCCACAAACTTTCGTTTACTAGAACCTGAATCTAGCGCGTCTACCAATTCCGCCACCTGGGCCTTATAATTTCGTTAAAGAAATTTAGTCAAAAAGTCAAGAAAAGATAACTTCTCGCTCTAGGCTCCATCCGTTTTTGTAAAAAATATCTTTTGTTCACCCCAGATTGTCGTCCCCGCATGGTGCATCATTTCGAGATTTAGAAAATCTATGATGATTTAAAAAATTCTTTTTTCTTGAAAAATATAATTAAATCTTTTTACTCTCTTTAAAAACAAAAGGGGAACTAGGTTGAGAACATTGTGGTTTTTGAGTGTAGGGCTTTTGGGCCTCCTGAGTTCTTGTAGTCTGGTTGATCATCGTTATTATCATGATCCCGCTCTTAAACTTCAAAAAGAAGATTATGAAAAAATAACTAAACCAGCAAAGACACAAAAACCTGTATTACCATTTCATCCTAAAATTTCAAGCCTCCCTGCACCTGCAACCTTAACTTCTTCTATGAAAAAGGAAGTCTCCCTCACTCTTCATGAAAATGTCCCCCTTAGAGAGGTTCTAATGGAACTAGGTCGTCAAGCAGGGGTAGGAATGGCGATTAGCTCCCGAATGGCTTCCAAAGCTGGCATCCTCTATAATGCCCATCACATCCCTTTCATAGATGCTATTAAAGACATATGCACCCTGACAGGTTGCAGGTTTCACATTCAAGGAAATCGCATTTTAATCGAACCGGATGAACCCTATCTTGCAACCTATAGTGTTCAGTTTTTAAATCATATCCGCAAAAGTGAGAATCGGATCTCGGTCTCAACAGATGTTTTTTCACCTCTAGAAAGTCAAAGCCGAACGGACAACGGATCAGAAAGTCTCCTTGTTGGCAATAGCCTGATGGATTTTTGGGCTGAACTTGAGCAAAATCTTAAGATGATTTTAATTGCCGATTCGACCATTTCTATAAAAGGACGTCAATATTACGCCCTGCACAAACAAGGGGGATTGGTCATAGTGCTTGGGACAGCTCATCAGCACCAGCAACTCGCAGATTATTTTAAAAAACTAAAAGAAGCCATCTCAACGCAAGTGATTATTGAAGCTAAAATTATTGAAGTAACGCTTGATAACGAATTTAAAAGTGGCATTAATTGGAGCGAGCTAGGCGAGAATATTCATATTACAGCCCCCTTAGGACCCGCAACTCTCTGCTCTTTAAACACTTCTCATCTCCCCTCCCGCGATGTGTTTAGTTTTTCTGTTGACCGCGAAAAATTTTCGGCTGCTTTGAATTTGGTGAAAAAATTTGGCACTGTTCGAACTCTTTCTAATCCGCGCCTGACAGTTATGAACAACCAGCCTGCCATGCTAAAAGTTGCAACGAATGAGGTCTTTTTCCACCTTGAATTTGAACGCTATCTTCAAGCTGAAGGCAAACCAGATGTGGAAAATATATCAAGTGATGCGTTGACAGTTCCAATTGGTCTTGTGTTGATCGTTCAGCCTTGCGTAAACCTTCAAACGGGAGAAATTACGATGACATTACGTCCAACGATCTCCCGTGTTCAAAAGGAAGTTGAAGACCCGGCTGTTGCTATTAAATCTCAGCAAAAGGTAAGATCTACAATTCCCGTTGTTCAAGTGCGCGAACTTGACTCAGTCTTAAAGATAAAGTCAGGACAAATTGTGGTCATGGGCGGGTTGATGGAAGATCGTTCAAGTTACACAAGTGCTTCTATTCCTGTTGCAGAGAGTATTCCTCTCTTCGGAGAGCTTGCGAAAGGAAAAGAGGATGACCGAAAAATAACAGAGCTTGTCATTTTTCTCACTGCCCATATCGTTGAAGACCCTTACATTGTTGAAGCAGATGAACGAATTTATAATACATACACAGAAGACCCGCGACCCTTGCACTTTTAAATACACAAGGTAGAATACAACTAACTTTTTGAAAGGAACGCTGAATGAAACTTCAATCCTATTTTCTTCGTATGAGCCTTAGCCTTGTGTTTATGATGGGGTTGGGCATTTTCTTTGGATCTTCCCTCTGGTCTATTTTTCTCAGTAACCCTCGGCTCAATGCATTTATTATCTTTTTAATTCTTGGGGGTGCTGTTTACGCTTTTTATCAGCTCTTCCGTTTAAAAAACGACTGTGAAGTTCTTGAAGATTTAAAGCAAGGCCAATGGAGCTTTTCATCTCTTCCAAAAGCTTTCTTTTTAGAATCCATCGTTTCCTTTGTTTCTAAGAAAACCTCTTCTTTAGACCCCTCTCTCGGTAAAGGACTTGCTGACTCTCTTGCGGATCGACTAGACAATGAGCGCGTTTTCCCACGCTACTTGATTGGTCTTCTCGTGTTTTTAGGCCTCTTAGGAACTTTCTGGGGCCTTTCTCAGACAATTACATCGATTACCCATCTCATTCAAAATATGCCTTCAGAGATTTCAAGTTCTGGAAATGTTTTCAACCTTTTGAAAGAAAGCCTTCACAGTCCTCTCGCAGGGATGGGGACAGCTTTCAGTTCTTCCCTCTTCGGACTTGGTGGGTCTCTTTTAATTGGCTTTTTAGAACTTCAAGTCGGGCATGCGTATGGGCGATTTTTAAATGAAACCGATCTTTACGTGACGACCCGTTGCCACAGCATTGATAAAAAAGTATCACTCTCCTCCGCTCCCTTTGGCTTTCTACAAGCTCTTCTGACACAAAACATAGAATGTATGGAACAGTTAACCCAAGTAACAGAAAAGTCAGAAAAAAATGATCAGAAAACAACTCTTTTGAGATCG
>JAKBAL010000029.1 GCA_021809225.1 Pseudomonadota bacterium
AACTTTACGTGCAGCTTCAGCAGCTTGTTGCTGGCGAACTCTTTCTGCGGCTACACGCGCAACTTCAACGCGAGCTCTTTCTGCTTCGACGCGTAGTCTTTCTGCTTCTGCAGCATGCTCTGCAGCAACGCGTAGTCTTTCTGCTTCAACTTTACGTGCAGCTTCAGCAGCTTGTTGCTGGCGAACTCTTTCTGCGGCTACACGCGCAACTTCAACGCGAGCTCTTTCTGCTTCGACGCGTAGTCTTTCTGCTTCAGCTTTTGCTGCGGCATCTGCTTTTGCTTTGGCTTCAGCTTGTTTCTTTAGAACTTCAGCTTTTGCTGCGGCATCTGCCTTTTCTCTGGCTTCAGCTTGCTTCTTTAGGACTTCAGCTTTTGCTGCGGCATCTGCCTTTGCTTTGGATTCAGCTTGCTTCTTTAGGGCTTCAGCTTTTGCTGCGGCATCTGCCTTTGCTTTGGATTCAGCTTGCTTCTTTAGGGCTTCAGCTTTTGCTGCGGCATCTGCCTTTGCTTTGGCTTCAGCTTGTTGTTTCTTTAAGGCTTCTGCCTTCAATTGAGTTTTTGGAGAGTTTTTAGGAGCAGACGTTGTTTTAATAACAGAAGTTGGTGCCTTCGGAACTGGTTTAGCAACAGGGGCTTGAGCCTTAGGGACAGGTTTAGCGGCTGGTTTGGCAGCAGGGGTTTGAGCTTTAGGGACTAGTTTAGCGACTGGTTTAGCAGCAGGGGCTTGAGCCTTACGGACTGGTTTAGCGGCTGGTTTGGCAGCAGGGGTTTGAGCCTTACGGACTGGTTTAGCGGCTGGTTTGGCAGCAGGGGTTTGAGCCTTACGGACTGGTTTAGCAGCTGGCTTAGCAGCAGGGGCTTGAGCCTTACGGACTGGTTTGGCAGCTGGTTTAGCAGCAGGGGCTTGAGCCTTACGGACTGGTTTGGCAGCTGGTTTAGCAGCAGGGGCTTGAGCCTTACGGACTGGTTTGGCAGCTGGGGCTTGAGCCTTACGGACTGGTTTAGCGGCTGGTTTGGCAGCAGGGGCTTGAGCCTTAAGGACTAGTTTAGCAGCCACAGGTTTAACAATAGGTGCTAGTTTCTTAAGAACCAGTGCTGGTTTTCCAGACACAACCTTTGTTTCAATCTTTGCATTAAGAGGCAAACTTAAAAAGAAAGAACCAAAAGGAATAGATAAAAAATAAAAAACTACAAAATATTTTCTAAAAAAACCATTCATAAAACCACCATAATAAAAAACAAATAACAAGCTTACATTTACATAAACATCCTAACCCTCAATTACAACGTCTTTTTTATTTTTTTTTATTTTTGTAGAGCTCCATAGGTTTTATCGACACGAAAGAAAAGATAATCCTTAGCAACAAAATTCTCAGGCCAAGAAGCGCTAGGTTTTCCCTCGCCTTTGCGAAGGCGAGGGAAAACAGATTGTGATTATTGAATTCTAAACTCCATGAGATCAGTATCAATCGTATGAATAAACTTGGTTGCAACAATCATTTCGTTTGGTAGTTTACCTCGATCCTCTTCTGGCCAAAACTCTTTAAACACAGAATTTTCTTCTAAGCTAAATCCTGCGGCCTTATAAGCCCCCCTTACAGAATTCTCTAAAGCCGTATAAGACATTAAAAGACAAGGAATGCCTTGCTCTTTATCAGTAGGATAAGTATGCATAGGATAGTTCTGGTCAAAGAGTTTCCTAATAAATGCAGATGTTCCCTTAATCATATCAGTCATCATTTCTTGGTCATTTAAGAGTTTTTCAGTTGGCATAAAGCGCATACGAACCATACTCGACTTCCCATCATTTACAGGTCGATACTTTCCAAAATATGGTTCCTCACTATTATCCGCATCATATGTCATAAGACCTTTAGCTTGGTAATATTTTAGAATTTCATCTTGCTCTACTGGGTATGAAACAGCTCTTGGCATGGTATGAAGCTCGACAATAGCCAAGGGAATTTGCGCCTCATTTTCGATAAGAAAGGGGCGATAGATGGGCTGTCTTTCGTTGACTCTTTTTTGCCAGCTAGAAATACTGTTGAGGTCATCTGGATTTGGCATATAAACCCTTTTGGTAGACTGTTGGTCAGCAAGCACAGCTTGTACCTGACGTCCATCTTCTTCTCCAATACCTATAGATCTCGCAGCCCAGGTCTTTGTCAAAGGACGAAATACAAACGAATTAAATCTGGGATATTCTGACTGCGCATCGATATATCCTTCTCCTTCATAATCTGGACCCGCTTTCAAGTTAGAAGGAACCCACGCATATATACAAACGCAGGCCAATAGCATAAATATTTTCTTCATTTTATTACTTTCCTTTCTAATAAGATATATATAAAAAATATCGTTTTTATAACGATTCTAAAATAATAACTTCGTTCTAGCTCTTTATAAAGTAGAAATAAAAAGAAAAATTAAGCTCTATCTCCCTTCTCTAAACCTCGTATCTGATGAATAATAATCCTTTTTCTTGCCAGGCTTCATATCATCTGCTAGGGAGAAGCAATAGATGTAAAGGAGTTTGCCATGAGCTGGTTTACCACTTTCGTACGCCCAAAGATCAATGCCTTAATTCGGAAAAATGAAATTCCTGATAACCTTTGGCATCAATGCAACCACTGTGAGCAAATGGTGTTCCACAAGGATTTGGTGACCCACCTTTATGTTTGTCGCCATTGCAACCATCACATGCGCATCCCTGTCAAAATGCGTCTTACGACTCTTTTTGACCAAGGAGACTATGTGCGGATCTCTTTCCCTTCCGTTCCTGTTGATCCTTTAAAATTTAAAGATTCGAAAAAATATCCAGATCGCCTGAAAGCAGCCCGAGCTCTTACAAATGAGGAAGACGCTATCATTGTAGCTGAGGGCATGATTGGGGGACATCCTGTTGTTATTGCTGCTTTTGATTTTTCTTTTATTGGCGGTTCTATGGGAATGGCCGTGGGAGAAGGACTCGTGAAAGGGGCTGCACGCGCTACAGAGCTTAAAGCTGCTTATATTACAATTCCTTCCTCAGGAGGAGCACGCATGCAAGAAGGCATCCTCTCTCTCATGCAAATGCCCCGCTCCATCATTGCCGTTGAGCAAGTCAAAGAAGCAGGATTACCTTACATTACCATTCTAACAAACCCAACCACAGGAGGGGTTGCCGCTTCTTTTGGGATGTTAGGAGATATTGCGATTGCTGAACCGGGAGCTATCATTGGATTTACAGGGGCTCGCGTCCTTCAAGAAACCATACGCCATGCCCTTCCCCCTGGCTTTCAAAGCGCTGAATTTCAGTTCGACCACGGGATGGTGGATATGGTTATTCCGCGTGCAGAGATCCGGACAAAGCTCATTGATATTTTAGGAGTCTTAATGGGGAAAGGGCATTAAGTTTCAGATCTACTTGAGATTTCAAGAAAAACAAAGACGCCGATAGCTTAAAGCTTCGGCAATATGGTCTGCTAAAACAGAGGGTGCCCCTCCCATGTCCGCTAGCGTCCGGGCAACTCTTAAAACCCGCCGATAGCCACGAGCAGAAAGCTTAAAGTTTTCTGCTGCTTTTTTCAAAAGAGCGAGACCGGCATCATCGGGTGCCGCAATCTGATCCAAAAGTTCCCCATCTGCATGAGCATTCAGGCGGATGTATGTCCCTAACGCCTGATATCTTTCTTCTTGAATAAGACGCGCTTTTTTTACCCGCGCTGCCACGAGTGAACTTTTTTCTCCCGTTGACTGCCGCGTAAGATCCTCTGCTGAAACTTCTGGCACTTCTATATGTAAATCAATACGATCAAAAAGAGGGCCTGATATCTTTGATTGGTAATCTAAAGCACATTTGGGAGCACGAGAGCACGCCCGACTTGCATCCGATACATAGCCACAACGACAGGGGTTCATCGCGGCAACAAGTTGAACGCAAGACGGATAGGTCACGTGGGCATTGGCTCTAGCCACAATTGTTTTCCCAGATTCTAAAGGTTGACGAAGCGCTTCAAGGGCCCCGCGCGCAAACTCAGGTAACTCATCTAAAAATAACACGCCATGATGAGCAAGCGATATTTCTCCAGGTTGAACTCTGAGCCCTCCTCCCACAAGCGCAGGCATGGAGGCGGAATGATGGGGATCTCGAAAGGGACGTGTGCGCACAAGCTTCCCTTCATTAAGTCTCCCTGCCAAACTTTGGATCATTGTAACTTCCAAAGCTTCTGAGGGCGTTAAGGGGGGGAGAATTCCTGGAAGACGCGCCGCCAACATGGATTTTCCAGAACCAGGGGGACCTAACATCAACAAATTATGGCCGCCTGATGCTGTGATTTCAAGAGCTCGTTTAGCTGTTTCTTGTCCCTTAATATCACGCAAATCAAGAATTTTTTGAATACTTGTCTCTTCCATTAATGGCTCGGGCTTTGAGAGAACTTGAGTTCCTTTAAAATGGTTAATAAGAGACAGGAGAGACTCGGCTGCCAAGATATTAATATCACCTGCCCAAGCGGCCTCCCCTCCACAAACTTTGGGGCAAATAATTCCCTTTTCAAGGGATGCTGCGTGAATCGCTGCTGGCAAAACCCCCGAGATGGGAGCCAGACGACCATCAAGAGAAAGCTCTCCCAACACCACATATTCCCCGAGGATATCAGAAGGAATGACCTTCATCGTCGCTAAAAGCCCTAAAGCAATGGGAAGGTCATAATGACTTCCTTCCTTTTGAACATCCGCGGGAGCAAGATTGATCGTTATTCTTCGATAGGGGAGAGAAAGGCCCATGGCATGGAAGGCTGAACGCACACGTTCTTTTGATTCTCCAACGGCTTTATCCGGCAGTCCCACAATGGCAAAGCCAGGCATGCCAGAGGAAATCTGAACTTGGACGTCTATGGTGGTAACATCCACTCCTTGAAAAGAAACCGTATTAAGACGTGAAAACACTCCCCCCTCCCCTCATGCTTAGTGATTACGGTTGCCCTTTAACAACCTCAATTAAATTCACAACTTTTTTAACGCCTGTAATGTCATAGGCTGCATCAATGACGCTTTGCATTTCTTCTTTTGAATAAGCTGTCCCAAAAATATAAATGACTTTATCAAAGGTCGTTACAAGGTAATTAGGAGCCATAACATCCTCATCAGCATATAAGGTCGCTTTCAGTTTCGTTGTCATCCACCCATCGCGTGCATATTCAGAAAGACCATCTTCTCCTTGTATATTCATTCCATCAATGACTTCTTTAACCCCCACAACATCTTTGGCGGCGCGGAGGGCATTGGTTTTTGATACTTCACTTGCGGCAATACCGGTTAAAAGGATGCGCCCCTTATAGGCGGTCACCTCAATTTCTGAAGCGTCTGAAAGCTTATCTGAAATCTCTGTATCCACTTCCATCCGCAAGATTTGATCACTTGCAACGCCCGTAATACCGCGCTCCTCAACGGCACTCATTCCCACAGCTCCGATTCCACCGACTGCAGCAAGACCACACCCTGAAAGAAGGAGAGGAAGAAAAAGAGTACATTTTTTTAACATATAAATCTCCATCTAGTGAGACAGCCAAGCCCCTTGAATATGGTAGGGCCACTTCCAAGGGCAGATTAAGATAACATCAAATCGCAAATCAAGAGAGAAAGATTTACACCTTAAATAATAGAGAAGTGTCCTTTCAATGCGCCGCTGCTGAAAGGAAGTCAAGGCCATTGATGCCTCTTCAAGAGTCGCTCTCCTTTTCACTTCAACAGCAACGAGCGTTTTACCTTTACGAGCCAAAAGGTCAATTTCTCCAACGGGCGTTTTAAACCGCTTTTCAAGAATTTCATATCCTTTAAGGCGCAGATAAAAAGCGGCAATTTTTTCGGACCATTGACCTTTAAGATAGGCGCGTTTTCTCGGGTTTAAGGGAAAGCGCACGTTGATATACCTCTCGTTTTGATCGTCCAAAGGCTTTTGAAACAAGGTCTGCAGCTTCCTTGACGGAATAGAGCGCCAGAGCTTTTTCTAAGTGTGCCTCAAGATCTTCTTGCCTAAAAGAGGAAAGTGAAGCCCCCCCTTCAATCACAATCACAATCTCTCCCCGCGGTGGATGGGATTCATAATGGGTGATCAAGTCAGAAAGTAACCCTCGTTGAACTTCTTCGTAAAGTTTGGTCATTTCCCGGCAAATAGCTCCTTCCCGATTTCCCAGGACATCGAGGGCATCCTTTAAAAAAGCGACCATCCTTTTAGGAGATTCAAAAAAAAGAAGAGTAGATTGAATCTCTTTGATATCTTCCAAGGCAGCCTTCCGCGCACCTTGTTTTGAGGATAAAAACCCACAGAAGAAAAACCGATCAGGCGAAAGGCCTGAAAGGCAGAGAGCCATCAGAGGCGCTGATGGCCCAGGAATGACAGTGTAGGGTAACTGTTCTTTTTGACAAGCTCCCACAAGCTTAAACCCAGGGTCTGAAATCAGAGGCAGCCCCCCATCCGTGATATAAGCGACTTTCTTTCCTTCCTTTAAAAGCGTCAAAATGCGCGGGCGCATGTGTTCAGCATTATGATCATGGTAAGAAAGAAGAGGCTTTGAAATTCCATAGTGGTTAAGGAGTTTTGATGAAACCCGTTTATCCTCGCACGCAATCACGGCCACCTCTTTCAAGACCTGAAGAGCCCTTAGGGTGATATCCATCAAATTTCCAATAGGTGTTGCGACGAAATATAGCATTTTCAAAGTTTACGCGTCGCCATCATCGCTGTAAAGGATAGGAATTATTTAAGAATCGTATCAGTCGGAAGCCATTGAATTTACAAATCTATATGCTATTAGCTTAATTATAACCTAACCACACAGCGTCATGTATGGACCTGCCGAGAGCGTCAGTTTATTTTTTCCTAATTGGTGTTAGCTTCTTGAAAAGGGGCAGCTTTTAGATGAAGAACATCCCTCCACCTTTTAACCCCCCCTTCTCTTAAAAAATGATTTCATTCACAATTCATACCGACAAATTTATTTTTAAAATTCATCAGTGAATAACGAAGGTTTTCATCTCATTCGGCTTGTGCTAAACTTTCTGACATTATTAACGAACGAGTTAAATTTTTTATGGAAAAATTGCCGATGACAGCTCCTGGTCTCCAGGCGTTACAAGAAGAACTTAAGCATTTAAAGAATGTAGAGCGTCATGCCGTTATTAAAGCAATTTCTGAAGCTCGGGAACATGGAGACCTGTCTGAAAACGCAGAATACCACGCCGCCCGAGAACGTCAGGGATTTATTGAAGGACGCATTAAAGAGCTTGAGAATAAAGTTGCTCGAGCAGAAGTCATTGATGTCTCAAAACTTTCTGGCAAAGATATAAAGTTCGGCGCAACGGTGACCTTGGTTGATGATGAAACGAATGAAAAAATGACCTATCAGATCGTCGGAGTTGATGAAGCTGACATTAAAAAAGGTCTCTTGTCCATCATCGCGCCCTTGGCTCGGGCTTTAATCGGAAAATCTCTCGGGGATACATGCGATATAACAACGCCTGGCAAAGGGCATAAATCCTATGAAATCGTCGACGTCGTCTATCGATAACCTTGGCCAAGCTTGTGTTCTCGTGGATGGAGGAAACCCTTTCTTTGAAGATGAGTTTTAAAACTTATATCTACGTCTTTTCAGTTCCCTCTTGAACCTTTTGTCTTCCTCCGGTAGCCTCCAACTCTTATGGAGGGATGCCGGAGCGGTCGAACGGGGCGGTCTCGAAAACCGTTGTACGTGTAAGCGTACCGTGGGTTCGAATCCCACTCCCTCCGCCATCCGCCGTCGCGCCGAAGGCGCTATGGCGTGATGTCACGACGTACCCCGGATTTAATCCGGGGGGAGTCGGACTGCATGTATTTCGTTTATTCCATTCAAAGTGTGCTTGACTCTGAGCGCTATTATATTGGTATTACAACAAATATAGAGCACAGGATGGAGGATCATAATACTGGAAAATCGATACATACTAATAAGTTTAAACCTTGGAGATTAATGGCATATATTGGGTTTAGTGATAAATCTAAGGCGGAGAAATTTGAAGCCTATCTAAAAACAGGCTCTGGTAGGGCTTTTTGTAAAAGGCATTTTTAAGCTTTTTAAACCCCTACCTTATTTTCTTTTCCACCTATGCGAAGATAAATAAAAGAAAAGTAAATAAAAAAGGTCACATTCTAATGATCAAAATCCTCTGGAAAATCAATAATATTTTTTTATCCCTTTTCTCAAAAAGGACAGTGGGGGCTCGTGCACTTGTTATTCAACAAGACCAGATTTTATTAGTCAAACACACATATACACCTGGATGGTATACGATTGGAGGTGGCGTTGATGCAGGTGAATCTGGCCTTCAAGCCTTAGCCAGAGAGCTTAAGGAAGAAGTAGGAATTAACCTTCTTGAATCACCTTCTATTTTGGGATTTTATTATAACCGCAATGAAAAACGGGATGACTACATCATTGTTTATGTGTGCAAGAAATTTGAAAAAGAGGCGGCTGTCTCAAAAGAAATTTTAGAAGCGAGATGGTTCCCTTTGAATAGCTTGCCTCATGATATTTCCCCTGCCACACAAAGGCGTATTGATGAGTATTTAGGTCATCGTCCTTTAAGTGATCGGTGGTAAGAAAAGATTATCATTTTCCCTAGACTGTAAGTGTTTTTCATGAGAAACTTATTTTATAAGCGTTTTTCACGAGATATAAGTGTTTTTCATGGAAACTAAAAAAAATAAGCAGATTTCACGAGACGTAAATGTTTTTCATAAGCGCCCTCCTCCTGAACAAGGGGCATATTTAGCAGGATATGCTGCCTTAATCGATTTTTACGACCTGCAGGTACCGTTACCTGAAAAACTAGCAGCTATTAGTCCTCAACACAAACAATATACGATTGAAGAATGGTCCGTTTATACCCTTCGCCATAAACCTGAAGATACACTTCAGGGCCATTTAACTTTTGCCCTTAAATATGAAGGAGTTGATCTTACAATACTTCATGCGCTTTTTCATAAAATTCATTCTGAGGAGATTGAAGCTTGGGTAAAATCAGAACCTGTTGGCAGCTACAGTCGACGAATTTGGTTTTTTTATGAATGGCTTATGGAAAAAACATTGGATCTTGCCGATGCGGAAACAGGAAATTTTGTTGAGGCCATTGACCCCACTCAACAATATCCTGGCCCTTCAGAAATTTCTAAACGTCATCGCATTCGTAATAATCTTCCTGGTGTTCGTGATTTTTGCCCCTTGGTAAGGCGCACCGCTAAACTTGAAAGTTTTATAGCCATCCATTTAAATCGTCTCGCTCACGAAAAAACAGGAATGATTCATCCCGATGTTCTTGCCCGAGCGGCTGCTTTTTTATTGCTTAAAGATTCGCGGGCTTCCTTTGAAATTGAAGGAGAACGTCCAGGAAAAAATCGGGCAGAGCGCTGGGGTCACGCTATTTCTCAAGCAGGATTTTATCCCCTCTCTCTTGAAGAACTTCTACGCCTTCAAAAGATTGTTATCGAGGATCAGCGTTTTGTTCCGATGGGGTTACGTAAAGAGGGTGGTTTTATTGGTGTTCATGAACGACTGACAGGCACACCTCTACCAGATCATATTTCTGCGAAGTGGCAAGATTTGCCACGTTTACTCGATGGCATGATTACAGCTTACCAGCGGTTTAAAGGAGATGGGTTTGACGCCGTTATCCTTGCAGCCATGATTGCTTTTGGATTTGTTTTTATTCACCCCTTTGCTGATGGAAATGGTCGTATCCAACGGTATCTTATCCATCATGTCCTTGCAGAGCATGGATTCACGCCTAAGGGTGTTGTTTTCCCCATATCAGCGGTTATCCTTGAACGCATAGATGAATATAGGCGGGTTCTTGAGTCTTATTCCAGGCCTCGTTTGGAATTCATTAAATGGCATCCCACAAAATCTGGAAATGTGGAGGTCCTAAACGAAACGATTGATCTTTATCGTTATTTTGATGCCACTTTCCTTGCAGAATTTCTTTATGATTGTGTTCGTCAAACTGTCGAGAAAACCCTACCAGATGAAATTTCTTATCTCGAACAATACGATCAAATGAAAACCGCCATTAATGAGCGTTTTGATATGCCAAATCACACAGCGGATTTGCTGATTCGCTTTCTACAACAAAATAAGGGTGTTCTCTCTCAGCGCGCAAAAGAAAAAGAATTTAAAGCCTTAACTCCCAAAGAATGCCAACAATTGGAAAAACTATATGTGCAAATCTTTCGTCCGCTGGATTAGAGACTTCTTCGCCTCCTCAGCCTCTAGCCACTCCGCATGCTCAAGCAGATATTGCTTTTGGAATTCGGCAATTTTTGGGTCTGGCTGACCTGAAATCAATTCAACTCCTTTGAAGAGAACCCCTAAAAAAGAGAGACATTGCCGATTGCACTCTTCGAGAACATCCTGAAGATATTCTAGACGATCATCGATAAGCACAATTTGAGATGGATGTTCCGCCTTTAAAAAAGCACGGAGCACCTCTCCCTTATTAAAGGATCCTGTAATAAAGATACCTTTATAAAAGCTTGCCGGGCACAGCTTGGAAGGCTCCGAAACAAGAATTGCTTCGGAAACTCCTTGGTAAATTGGAGTAAAAGAAATCCCTTTTTCTTTCAACTCCTCATACCGCCATTTTTCCATGGAAGGGATGGATCCTATCGATCCTGTTTCCATTTTTGTGAGGGCATAGACAGGATAATTGGCTCTTAAGGCATTAATGAAGTCTGGCCAGGATTCCGACACAAGGATTGTCTTCCTCTGTAATCGCCAATGGCTTAAAATCGCTTCAAAGTTCTTAATTTTCTCTCGATCTCTTTTTAAATCGTCAATAAGGAAACGAAAGGGACTTGAGGCTCGAAACATAGTTGATTGAGGCGTGATGAGGGTGTCATCCACATCAATGAAAATGACTGCATCTTTCTCAACTTTTGAAAGGGCCTCTTGAACCTCAGGGATTGTATAGGCCGTAATAATTTGTTCTTGACCATTTAAAGCGACAGCGCTCGATGTTAATGACATCAATAAAATTCCTCCAATGATAGAAAAAAAATTATACTTCATTATTTAAGTCTTCAAACTTATTTTTTTCAGGATTATATCTTTCCAGAATGCCCCGTGAAAGGTTGAAATTCCAAGCATGGAGTGAGAGAAGCCCTTTATGAACTCTTTCCGCAATCCAAGGAAAAGTTTCTAAATTTTTTAAGGAATTAACAAGGGAATATTGACCACAAAGCGTGGTTTTGTCCTCAAGCGATTTATCCTCATGGAATTTTAAAGTCAA
>JAKBAL010000030.1 GCA_021809225.1 Pseudomonadota bacterium
CTTATCCAGCTGTTGACCCAAATATCCACCTGCAAGAGCACCAGCAACAGCGCCAACGGCTGTAGCTACGACGTTGCCGCGGCCCTTGCCAATAGTGGATCCTGCCCAGGCTCCTAAGGCGCCTCCACCAACGGTGCCGATAGCTTGTTTAGGATTTTCGCATCCCGTAGTAAGGCTTGCCATAACGAGGGCGGTGGCAACTAATTTTGTCTTCATCATTCATTTCCTTCATTAACTATCATGGTTCATAAGGAGAACAACACTAGGCCCTTACGATGAAGGAATAGTAAACCGAATATCATGCTTGATCAATGGGGAGAATCATGTACCTTGTCTAAAAAAAGGCTTTAAGATATGACACAGACTGATCCACACGATGCACGCATTATCAGATATGCTACTTATGCTTCCGTAAGTGTTGCTGCAATTTTGATTGTGATTAAGTTTTTTGGATGGTGGGTGACCCATTCGGTGAGCCTTCAAGCCTCTTTCATTGATTCTCTTTTAGATGCCTTTGCTTCATTTATTAATATGATTGCTGTTTATCATGCTTTAAAACCTGCGGATAAGGAGCATCGCTTTGGTCATGGGAAAGCGGAATCGCTAGCAGCTTTGGGGCAAGCTCTTTTCATTGGAGCTTCTTCCCTGTGGCTACTGCATGAGGCTTACGACCGACTTCAAACTCGTCACCCAGTTGAATCAACAGGCGTTGGGATTGTGATTATGGTTATCGCGATTGTGATAACACTTTTTCTCGTTGCTTATCAGCAGTATGTGGTAAAGAAAACCCAATCAGGCGCTATTTCGGCTGATATGCTTCACTATAGATCTGACCTTTTGATCAATACTGCGGTAATCATTTCCTTAATTTGTGCAGAATTTTTTCATGTGGAAATGATTGACCCTATCTTTGGATTATGTATTGGTGCTTATATTCTTTGGAGTGCTTGGCAGATCACGTTGCAAGCTTTTAATGTCTTGATGGATAGTGAACTTCATGATGATGAGCGCGCAAAAATTCTTGCTATTATTAAATCCCATCCTGAAGTGATAGAAGTAAGAGATCTTAGAACACGAAGTTCGGGGTTGCAGCAATTTTTTCAGTTACACCTCATCATAAAGCCAGAACTTTCCCTTCGGGAAGCAGATCATGTGGCCGATGAAGTTGAAGCTGAAGTCACGAAGGCCTATCCCAAGAGCCAAGTCATCATCCGTCTGGTGCCTGAGATTCCAGAGAGAAGTGGTTCAAAAGTCGGGCAGTCCCCTCGCAAATAAGAGAGGAGCTCGCTCTCTAAAATATCTACCTCGTTGTAAAATTGGGTCAATAGGTAATGGCGTTATCAATTCGATAAAATGAAAATTGGGAATTCAAACGTTCGAATTTAATACACAAAAAAGAGCCAAGGGAACGTGTGTTTCCGTGGCTCTTTTAACTTTTGTGGATCAACAATTAATCTCGCTTGATTCCATAAAAATTCCTTGCTCCTTTCATCATGATTTTGAATTCTTTTTTGTTCTCTGTTTCTGGAGTGGCCCCTACAATAAATGTACCTCCAATCACTCCCACGTCATTTTCACCAGAACCTGGTAGGTGCTTTGGAAATATGTAGAAGGAACGCTTTACTTTTTGTCCACTTTCTGTCTGTCCCTCATCAAAGTAAACAAGAATCATATGCTGTAAATCTGCTGCATTTTGATCATTGAGCATAATGAGATGCCCTTGTATAGAGACCATTGCAGGATCGGTATTCAGTTCTTTTCCGCCGAGACCCGTACAGTTAATAACGTATTGTGTCTCAATTTCAGAAAAATTACTGATTTTTTGTTTAACAAACTTCACCTTTTGGCTTAATTTTAAATGGTTTGTTAAAGATTCCATTAAAATACCCGTATCAATGAAAATTCCATCATCATAGGAAACCATTTTTTGGGTTGTTCCATTGCCAAAGTCGAGAAGAACATCTTTTGCGGGCTCTATGACTTTTCCAACCTATGGTTCTAAGCCAGAATCATCCCGGGTTCTGGCATAGTAGGGAACGATAACAGCGCCTTCCTTCAAAATTGGGTGTTTCTTTGTAGCAATCGCAGCATAAAATCTATAGGCGTTGACTCCGATCTCATCGATTATTTTTTGTATATCAGGACCGTTGTCCATCGAGACAGGTGCTAACAATCCTCCAGCATTATGTGATGTTAAGTTATCAAATTCTTTAGAAACAATTGTGATATCCGTGTATCCTTTATCAACTAAATCATAAGCTGTAAAAAGACCTATAGTTCCAGCACCAATAACTGTGATAGGAGTTTTCTTCCTAAGGCCTTCTGAATATTCGAATTTTTCTAATAACCCATTGACGTAACTTGCTGATCCAGGGGCCAAAGTCCAACCGCTCCCTCCATGTCCATAGTTATGAGCAACAACCTTGCCTTCAATTTCTTGAATGCTCATTTGAGGAGATCCCTCCCTCATAGGCCGATGACAAAGGATTTTTTTTCCAAGATGCATCACATCTAACTTAGGAGGAGTTATTTTTCTGACTTCACGTTGCACCTCTTCTTGATCTTCTTGCATTGCCACCCCTTCTGAATGAAATGATAGCAAAAAAGTAAGACCGCTTAACAAACAAAAAAAATGTTTTTTAGTCATGATTATTCCTCATTATCTAATTGATTAAATGCCATTTTTCAGTGGTGGTAATAAGGGTAGGGGGGATTTAGGGGGAAATATGTCCTCAAAAATGAGGTAATTAGTATGATTAATTCGTTTTTGATGATGGAGGAGATGATCCATTCATAAAGATAGATGGGTTCTGGAGTTGGAACTCTCTCCCAGATTTTCAAGACTTTAATGAAAAGCTATGCGACTGCACAGAGCTCCAAAAATCATACTTTTATTTATTGAAAGTGTATGAGTATAGTGGTATGAAATTTTTAGTTCACAAGGATGTGTTTTATGTATAACAAATATTTATGGTCTTTGTTTGTTGGTTTTGTTTTTGTTTTTTTTACTGAGTTCTCTTATTCGGTTAAGCTTCCTGAGAATGTTAAACAGGATCCTGATCATATATTTGTTAAATTTGACTTTGGCAATTATGTAGATGCAACAAAAGCAACAAAAGCTAATATTCTTCATGCAAAAAATATTAAAGGAAGAAGCGCTACAGTCGCGATTATTGACTCTGGGGTTCACCCAGAAGATATTGATAAACTGAACAAAAAAGGGTGTATTCTTCCTTCTGCGCTTCAAAAAAAATATGTCCTGAGTCCCACGGAAAATCTTGATAAAGTAAAACTTAAAGATCTTCAAACAAAACTTAATTCACTTCATTCCTCTTTAAAAGGGAAGGGGCCCTCCCATCAAAGAATGATAAACACGCAGAAAGAATTGATTTATAGAAAACAATACTTTGATCGCCTCGATAATTTCAAAAAAAATAAATGGGTAGTTGGCGCTCCTCACGGATCATGTGTCATGAATACTTTCAATATGATTTCCCCTCACGCAAAGATTCTTGTTGCTGATATTGAGGCAATGAAGAGTAGAGCAATATTACAGGGAAAAGATCCAGGAGAGCAAACAGAAGAATGTTTCCTGAGCGCTGTTCGCGAGGCTATACTTAATAAGGTTGATGCAATAAGCCTCAGTTATACGCTCATAGGATATAGTAAGGCCTATGTTAATGTGCTTAAGGAGGCAATTGAAAAAGGAATTGCAATTTTTTCTTTTGCAGGAAATGATTCAACCAAAGGAACCCCTTTTTTTACTGATAAAATAAAATATAATGGGTCAGTTTCTAAAAGAAGAGAAATGCAAGTTTTGCAGGAAATGAAAGGTAACGGTATCCTTTTTAATGGATCCGTTGCGTATAAAGATACGGGAGAAGAAGTTCTTTCATCTTTTTCACAACATCCAACTCCAGATGCCTTAAATTGCTATACATTATCCCCAGGAGAAAAAGTTTGTATACCTATCCATCGAAATTCTATAACTGCAGTAGACGGAACTTCGTTTTCGACTCCAATTACAGCAGGAGCATTTTGTCTTTTAACACAATATGTTCGAGACAAAGGATTATCTTATACACGGGATGATCTTTTGAAAATTCTTACCAATTCAGGTCATCGTTTAACACACACGACTGCCAGGACCTTTAGCAAAACCTATCCCGTTCTAAATTTAGAAAACGTTATTAGACAAGCGGATAAGGTCCTTCGTAAAAAAACCTTAATACCACCAAAACTACCTGCTCCAGCTCCAAAGCCACCTGCTCCAGCTCCAAAACCAACTCGTCCAGTTGTAAAGAGGCCAGTCCGTCCGGCTGTAAAGAAGCCAGTTGTAAAGAGGCCAGTTGTAAAGAGGCCAGTCCGTCCGGCTGTAAAGAAGCCAGCTCTAAGGAAACGAGTTCCGATAAAAAGAGTAATTCTAAAGCGAGTTTTAAAGAAGAAAGTAACAGCTAAGAAGCCTAGAAAACGGCCAGTAAGAAACCGTAGACGGTCGAAATAAATCTTTAAACAATCTACATTACCAAAACCCCGGCACCTTGAATATGATCATACTTTAAGGCATATAGGGCTTCATTGGCTTCTTCTAGGGGGAATGTTTGAACATGGGTTTTGATTCTAATCTTGGCGGCATGCTCTAAAAATTCGAGGCCATCTTGTTTCGTGTTATTCGCTACACTTCTTACCATTCTCTCTCCATAAAGAATATCATATGAAAAGCTGGGTATGGGGCTCATATGAATTCCAGCCAGGATTAAACGGCCATCGCGATCTAAAGCTTTAAGACTTGCAGGGACAATTTCACCTGCCGGTGCGAAAACAACAGCTCCGTCGAGAAGGACTGGAGGTTGATCAATTGTTCCTCCCGTCCAAACTGCACCCAATTCCTGAGCAAGGTTTTGATGAATAGTATCTCGCGTACATACGTATACATCTGCTCCCCAGGCCTTTAAAAGTTGAATTGCGATATGCCCAGCAGCACCAAATCCATAGATACCGATGGGGCGACCTGCCCAATCTGCTATATTCATAAGCCTGAGTGCCCGATAACCAATAATTCCTGCACACAAAAGAGGAGCAGCTTGAATATCGGAATAAGTGTTCGGTAGATCGTATACAAATTGCGTAGGGACAACCATATAGTCAGCAAAACCACCTTGGGCAGTCCACCCCGTAAATAGGGCGGACTCACATAAATTCTCGCGACCCGTAAGACAGAAGCGACATTTCCCACAGGTTGCTTGTAACCAAGCAACTCCCACACGATCTCCAGGTTTAAAATCCATAACTCCTGCTCCACACTCTTGGACTTCTCCTACGACTTGGTGACCGGGAATAACAGGGAATTTCTTGATTTCAAGATCTCCCTCAACCACATGGAGGTCTGTACGACAAATACCGCAGACATGATTCTTGATGAGAAGCCGGGATGGGCCAGGTTTTGGGATATCCTGCTCACGTAAGTGCAAAGGGTGGTTTTTGATGTCATCGGGGTGGAATAAAACTTGTGCTCTCATAGGGCATTTTCCTTATTTTTACTAAACTTCTCAAAAGGGTTATGAACAAGATGTACTTTTAAGGATAAATTAAAAAGATTATTATATCATAAACAAAATAGGGAAGGGATTTTGATGAAAAGAGTAAGAGACAAATCAATCATTATTACGGGAGGCGCCTCAGGAATAGGTAAAGCAGCTTGCCTGTTATGCGCTCAACACGGTGCAAAAGTCGCTGTTACAGATATTAATGAAGAAGAGGGGAAGAAGGTCGTCAAAGAAATTCAAGACAAGGGCGGACACGCGCATTATTGGCATTTAAATACGGCTGATGAAAAAGAAGTCCAAAAAGTCTTTAGCGAAATCGATAAAGAGTTCGGAAAAATTGATGTTCTGGTCAATAATGCAGGGATCTCTGGGGTTAATAAGCCCACCCATGAAATCACCGAAGCAGAATGGGATGCCGTGATGGCGGTTAATGTTAAGGGTGTCTTTTTTTGCACAAAGCATGCGATCCCTTACCTGCAAAAAAATGGAGGGGGGAGCATTATCAACCTCTCCTCTATCTATGGACTTGTAGGAGCCCGTGATCTTCCTCCCTATCACGCATCTAAAGGGGCTATTCGGCTGATGGCTAAGACAGATGCAATGTTTTACGCAAGAGATAAAATAAGGGTGAATTCCATTCATCCTGGATTTATCTGGACGTCCTTTACAGAAAGCATGGGAAAACAATTTCCTGAAGGGGTTGAAGCCTATCATAAGCGTTTAGGTAGCTTACTCCCCCTAGGTCAAGTGGGAGAACCTGACGATATTGCTTACGGCATTCTCTATCTTGCTTCCGACGAATCCAAGTTCATGACCGGGTGTGAGCTAGTCATCGATGGTGGGTATACAGCGAGATAGGAATTCACCATGAAAAATAGTATAAAATATATTAAAAACAAAGTAGCTGAAAAAATTCGTCACTCACGAGTCAAACTTCGTAAAGTCAACCTCCACAAACCTGGAGAACTTTATGAGGAACTTCTTAAAATTGTCCACAATGCGGAACCCATTAAAACAGCAGTGATCCATCCCGTTGATGAAGTGTCTTTATTAGGAGCGATTGAATCTGCTCAAGCAAACCTTATTATCCCTATTTTAATTGGGCCAGAAAAGAAAATCTGCGCGGTGGCCAAGAAACTTAAACTCGACTTAAGTCCCTATGAAATTATTTCAACGCCCCATAGTCATGCTTCAGCCGCCATGGGAGTCTCTCTCGCTCGAGAGGGGGAGGTAGACGCCTTGATGAAAGGCGCTCTCCACACGGATGAGCTGATGCATGCTGTACTAGAGAAAGATTCTGGAATCCATACTGAACGTCGAATGAGTCACGTTTTTGTGATGGATGTTCCCCTCTATCCTCGATTAATGTTTGTCAGTGATGCGGCCATTACGATCTATCCAACCTTGGATGATAAAAAAGATATCACTCAAAATGCCATTGATCTCGCTCGTTATATTGGTATTGCCCTCCCGAAAGTTGCTATTCTTTCAGCTACAGAGTTCGTCACTTCTAAGATGCAGAGCACGATTGATGCTGCAGCACTTTGCAAAATGGCGGATCGTGGGCAAATTGAAGGGGGGATTTTGGATGGCCCCCTCGCATTTGACAATGTTGTTTCAAAAGAAGCAGCAAAAATTAAGGGGATTATTTCTCCTGTTGTGGGGCAAGCGGATGTGCTTATCGTTCCCGATTTAGAATCAGGAAACATCCTTGTTAAGCAGTTGGAATACTTAAGTGATTCTCAAAGTGCTGGCATTGTGGTGGGCGCTAAGGTCCCTATTATTTTGACAAGTCGATCGGACAAGTCGATTACGCGGTTGGCTTCAAGTGCGCTCGCTGCAATCATGGTTTCTAAGAAGCTTATGTTAAAGATGAAAAAATCATAATGCGAACCGCACTCATCCTCAACTCAGGGTCATCAAGCATAAAGTTTGCCTTATATAGGATGGAGAGCGATCTAGGTGATCCCGCTCTTATTTGTCAGGGAGAGTTTGATGGGATCCCCCATACACTTCATTTTTTAGCCCATGATGACCAAAGCAGCCTTGAAGATAAAATGATCGGTGGCTATGCTAATTTCCAAACGGTTCTGAGTTACCTACTCAACTGGATTAAAATTGCCTATCCTAAAATTCAACTGACCGCTGCAGGACATCGCATCGTTCATGGGGGAATGCGTTATACACAATCGGTGCGAATCGATGAAAATGTCCTTAAATACCTAGATACGTTAATTCCTTTGGCTCCCCTCCATCAACCTCATAATTTAGAAGGAATTCGTATACTACAGTCATTGCATCCGACCCTTCCCCAAGTTGCTTGCTTTGATACCTCTTTTCATCATACACAGCCCCGTTTAGCGACTCTTTTTGCTCTTCCTCAGCACTTCTGGGAAGAAGGGATTCGACGCTTCGGCTTTCATGGTCTATCTTATCGATACATCTCAGAGACCTTATCCAAATTACTTGGGAAGAAATCAATCGGCAGAGTTGTCGTTGCACACTTAGGTCATGGAGCGAGCCTATGCGCTCTCAAAGATTTGAAAAGTATTGCAACGACCATGGGGTTAACCGCATTAGATGGGCTTCCTATGGGAACACGGTGTGGAAGCATAGATCCAGGCGTCATCCTTTATCTTGTCTCCAACAAAGGATATTCAATCGAAAATATGTCAGATCTTCTTTATAAAAAATCAGGGCTTCTGGGCCTTTCAGGAACCACCAATGATATGAAGGAACTGCTCAGCCTTAAAACACCTCAGGCAATTGAAGCGATAGACTATTTTTGCTATCACATCCAACGAGAATTGGGATCATTGGTTGCGGTATTGGGTGGACTTGATGTTTTCGTCTTTACGGGAGGCATTGGAGAGAATGCGCCCCTGATTCGTCAAAAAGTTTGTGAAGGGCTAAAATGGTTGAATATAGAACTTGATGAAGATCTCAATTCCTTACCTTCTTCCCACTCTGCGCTTCGAATCAGTACGCCTAAGAGTAGTCAACCCTCCGTTTGGATAATCCCTACGAATGAAGAAATCATTATTGCTAAAGATGTATTCAAGCTGACTCAAGAAAATGGATCGTCTTAATCCTCAATTCTTTCGATAGCTATCGCTATAGCTTCTCCACCACCAATGCAAAGAGACACCACGCCTTTTTTCTTACCATGAGTTTTGAGGGCGTAAATGAGTGTGGTCAGAATCTTTGCTCCCGTTGCACCGATAGGGTGGCCGAGTGCACAAGCGCCACCATGAACATTGACATTCTTTTGTGTTAACCCCAAATCTTTCATAACAGCCATAACCACAACGGCAAAAGCTTCGTTAATTTCATAGAAATCAACCTCTTCCTTGCTCCACCCGGCTTTATTAAGAACTTTTTCAATCGCTCCACTTGGAGCAAGGGTAAACCACTCAGGCTCTCGAGAATGCTGGGCTTGTGCAACAATTTTGACCAGCGGTTTAAGATTTCGCCTCAATGCTTCACTCTCTTTCATTAAGACGATAGCCGCAGCACCATCACTGATTGAACTTGAATTGGCAGCTGTTATGGTACCCTCTTTTTTAAAAGCTGGCTTAAGGAGGGGAATTTTATCAAAGTTAATTTTTGTAGGGGGTTCGTCTTCATCAACAATTAGCGTTCCTTTTTTAGTGGTGACCGAAACAGGTATGATTTCTTGCTTGAAGTAACCTTTTTTCATTGCGTCCAGGGCACGCTTATCTGTTTCAATTGCGTAAGCATCTTGCTGTTCTCGGGTGAAGCCGTATTTTTCAGCTGTTTTTTCTGCAAAAACACCCATAGAAGTGCCTCCCGTATAGGCATCTTCCAAGCCATCAAGCATCATATGATCTAGAATTGGATAGGTGCCCATGCGCAATCCTGCGCGCGCGCCTGGTAACAAATAGGGAGCATTGGTCATACTTTCCATTCCTCCTGCAATGGCGATGTTTATGGAACCCGCTAGAATTGCATCATGGGCTAGCATCACAGACTTTAAGCTCGATCCACAAACCTTATTAATTGTCACACATGCCACTTTTTTAGGAAGTCCTGCCTGGAGTGCAGCTTGACGAGCCGGGGCTTGCCCTAATCCTGCTGGAAGGACACAGCCCATGAAGACTTCATCAACATCCTCTCCTGAAATTTTTGAAGCCTCTAAAGCACCCTTTATCGCCATTGTTCCGAGCTGAATTGAGCTCATACTTTGATAAACACCTTGGAATGAACCCGTAGGGATACGCTGAGCAGCGACGATGACGATTGATTCTTCCGACATATTGGACTCCTTGTTTTTTTCTTAACAGTAACCTATGAGGTTCAAGTTAAAATAAAGTTAAAATGCTATTCTCCTTGTTTTCCCTTTATAAGGAGACCAACAAGCCTCATCGGAGCTTCCGTTCCATCTTGTATTTTTAGGGGCATTGCCAATGTGTAAGCTCCAATGGGAGGGAGTATGAAGGCATTAGCTACATTTTCAACAATATATTTATCAGCCTTTAAAATAAGCTGATGAACAGGAAAGCCATCTTCTGGTCGGTCGGGAGAAAGTGTGTCGATTCCCAGACCAACAATTTGCCGTTCTAATAATATCTGTGCAGCCTCTGTCGAAATGCTTGGAAAGATAAGATTATTGCGATATTTTTCCGGTGTCGTCCAATACTGGTCCCACCCTGTATAAACAATCACAAAACATCCAGGGGAAATAATTCCATATTGCCCTTCAAATGATTCAATATCTTGAACACTTAAGGAGAAACGTTCATGCCTTTGATCTGAGACATTTATAACAATGCAAGGTGCTATAAGTTCTTGAAATTCAAGATCGTTTATACATCGCCCTCCTGGAATAAAATGCGCCGGTGCATCTATATGTGTCCCCATCCCTGACTGCATTTTAATATCATAGGTGCGCAACTGATAAGGAGCGATAGGATCATAATCATCCCTAAGGGTATGTTGAAAACCACACCCTCCATCCCAAGAAGGAATAGAAGGGCTTAAGGTATGGGTTAGGTCAATGAGAATAAAATCCTTTAAGGAAATGAGCTTGTCCATATAGAGCTTCCTATTTCATTCCAGCCATCTTTACGGGGTGATTCGTTGTGCTCATTGCTTCTAAAGTTACCAAACGATCTAAGAGTTTTATCATGGTGTCATTGATTACTTCATAGTTTTGCTGCAATAATTCTTCAGGTGTTTGGGTAAATTTACTGGGTTTTAAATCGTCGGGACAGGCCGTCATCATCTCTTGAATACCGTCTTTTGTGATTTCGAGATGGCACTGAAAACCATAAACTTTTGGAGTGTAACGCAAAATTTGCCGAGGACAGCCTTCACTGTAAGCTAATATGATAGAGTTTGCAGTTTCTCCAGGCATATCATTGTGCCAATGAACCACAGAAAAACTTTTTGAGAATCCCTCAAACAAAGGATCCTCAGGTCCTTTTTTCGTTAAAGAAATCGGAAAAACGCCCACTTCCTTCTCGGGACTTCGTTCTGTTTTTGCTCCCAAA
>JAKBAL010000031.1 GCA_021809225.1 Pseudomonadota bacterium
GGGCAGCCATTTCTGCGGATGTGGCATAGGAAATACCCGTCATAACCGCTGCAATGGCCCCCGCAATGGCACGGCCTTCCTTGCTTCCATAGGGAATGCCGGACGCCATCAAGAGGCCACCGATATTCGCATATCCCAGCCCTAAGGTACGGAATTCATAAGAAAGAAGAGCAATTTCTTTGGATGGGAATTGTGCCATCATCACAGAAATTTCAAGAGCAAGCGTCCACAATCTGACCCCATGTTCAAAGGCTGGCACATCAAAATGAAGGTCTCCTGCCTTTGCCTCTTTTCCTTGATGATTCATAAAAGCAACTAAGTTAAGAGAGGCTAGATTGCAAGCGGTGTCGTCCAAAAACATATATTCAGAGCAAGGGTTTGAAGCCCGAATACGCCCACTTTGAGGGCAGGTATGCCATTCATTGATGGTGGTATCATACTGAAGCCCTGGATCAGCTGAGGCCCACGCCGCTTGACCAATCTGGTCCCATAGGTCTTGAGCCTTTATCGTCTTATATGTTTTTCCATCTGTTCTGCGCAAAAGATCCCAGTCTTTATTTTCCATCACGGCATGAAGGAATTTATTCGTCACCCGCACAGAGTTATTGGAATTTTGCCCAGAAACAGTCCGATAGGCTTCCGAATCCCAATCCGTGTCATATTCGGGAAAGTTCATGTCAGTATACCCAAGGCGTGCAAATTGAATGATACGTTGACAATAGTTTTCCGGGATCATCACGTCGCGGGCTTCTTTTAATGCCTTGTAAAGGATCGGATTTTCCCGTGGATTAAATCTCTCATCTCCTTGTCCTTCTTGACAAGCGGACAGAACGGCAGAAAGATGTTTTTTAGCGATCTTAGACCCTACAACAAGATTTAGGACTTTTTGCTCTTCAACAACCTTCCAATTCACATATTCTTCAACATCTGGGTGATCCACATCCACGACAACCATTTTGGCAGCCCGACGGGTTGTTCCCCCTGATTTAATAGCTCCTGCGGCTCGATCTCCAATTTTCAAAAAGCTCATCATGCCTGAAGAACGGCCTCCTCCAGAAAGGGATTCGCCTGAACCTCTTAAGTTTGAAAAGTTAGATCCTGTTCCAGAGCCATACTTGAAAAGGCGCGCTTCCCGCACCCATAAGTCCATAATCCCCCCCTCATTGACCAAATCATCACCAATGCTTTGAATAAAGCAAGCATGCGGCTGAGGATGTTCATAAGAAGAGGTTGAGATTTTCAACTCACCAGTTTTGTAATCAACAAAAGAATGACCTTGAGCCGGCCCATTGATGCCATAAGCCCAGTAAAGGCCTGTATTAAACCACTGAGGAGAGTTGGGCGCACACATCTGAGCGCACAGCATGTAGCGCATTTCATCATAATAAGCATGGGCATCCGCTTCCGTATCAAAATAACCGCCTTTGAAGCCCCAATAGGTCCAACATCCTGCCATGCGGTCAAACACTTGTTTGGCCGTCATTTCACTTCCATAATGTTCTTTTTCAGGCCATTTGGATAAGGCTTTCACATCAGCTTCTTTTCGCCAAAGCCATTCAGGAATTCCCTTTTCTTTGACTGATTTTAATGCCCGTGGAACACCAGCCTTCCGAAAATACTTTTGGGCTAAGACATCACAAGCCACTTGGGACCAAGAGACAGGAACCTCAATCCCTTCAAGATGAAAAACGATAGATCCATCAGGATTACGAATTTCACTATCCGTTTTGCGGAATTCAAAAGAGCTATATGGATCGGTGCCTTCTTTTGTAAAATGGCGCGAAATTCTCATGAGGATGCCTCTTCTCACGTAAGGTGTTATAACTTGATATTGTCTTGAAACATGATCACTATAGGATGTTAGATTAGAACGTCAATCTCCTTTTTTTGCTTGACAACCTAAGTGTTTGAGAGAGCCTAAAACTGAAAAAGTTTACTCAATTTTTCTCATAACAAAATTGAAAATGTGTTCCTTGCAGATATAAAAAGTGTGTAACGTTTAAAAAATAATGATATCCAGGTAAAGTTAAAGAATAGACATTAAGTTCTTAAGTGTGGACAGATCCTTTTCAAAATGCCATAGTTTGGCGTTAGAAATGGAGCATAACATGTTATGGATAAAGCTTCTCACCTGGCTTAAGGGAGAGCTTGTGGGCCAAGATTCTTTTGGGAATTTATACTATCGAGAAAAGGGTCCCGAAAGCCTTAAGGAACGACGTTGGGTCATTTATAAAGGAATTTCTGAAGCGTCAAAGGTTCCTGCTGAATGGCATGGCTGGCTCCATCATACCTTTGAAGTACCTACTCCTGTCTCTATGATTAAGAGGTGGCCTTGGGAAAAAAACCATCTTCCTAATCTTTCAGGAACGCCTTACGCTTACCGACCGCCTGGGCATTTTTTTGCTGGCGGAAAACGAACGCCAGCAACTGGAGATTATGAGGCCTGGCGTCCCCATGAGGTAAAAAATGAAAACTAATTTACTTGAAGTCGTAATGGGTGCAGTTGTTCTCCTCGTCTTCACTTTTGTCGTTATTTTTGCTTATTCAACCAGTCAGTGGAAACCTTCGGAAGGCTATGAAGTTATCGCAAGGTTTGACCGTATTGATGGCCTGATGAGAGGAAGTGATGTGCGCCTAAGCGGTGTAAAAGTTGGGACGATTAAAGACATTCACCTAGACCCGGCCACCTATCTTGCTGTTGTTCATGTCACAATCACACCAGAGGTTAAACTTCCCACAGACAGTGCTGCTGAAGTCGTCAGCGATGGCCTTTTGGGAGGGAAGTATTTAGCTCTTGTTCCCGGAGGGGAAGATGAAAACATCAGCCCAGGGGGAGAGATCATGCATACTCAAGCAGCGGTGAGCTTAGAGTCCCTTATTGGAAAATTTATTTTTAATGCTGAAGAAAAAAAAGAGAGTAAGTAGTTAATTGTTACTGTCAGACACCGCGTGGGAGAGGGGTGAGTATCAGTGATGAGCTGTCCACTTCCGAACCCCCAAAAAGGAAAGGTGGACGAATCGATCAAAATTATCTAAAAAATATGAGTAAATAAGATCATCCTACAACAATAGAATATAACAATTTATTCCTCCCCCCTCATAAACGCGAAAGACAGGGTATATTCCAATGGGATGAGCCTTATTTTTGGAATCGTTTTCATTTTAAAATCCCAGCAATTGGCGCGCGCAGATGAATTTAGGGTTATTTCTCCTGAGCCTACTCCTTATGAGAATGTGAAGTTAAATTTACATTCAAACCTATTCCGCACAAAAAATGGAACAAAAGTAAATCTACCCGCCCTTGCAACAAATATTGGCCTTTTACCTGATGTTCAAATTCATACTCTATTGCCACGCGCCCGACTCTCAATACCTAAAGATAATACAACTCAGTATGGATATGGAGATACCCATGCAGGCCTTAAGTACCGCTTTATTCATGAGACAGGGTGGCGCCCTCAAGTCGCATTGTACCCCATCTTTTCACTTCCCACGGGAGACTCATCAAAGGGCCTTGGAAATAGAACCTGGACAGGCAGGTTTCCTTTATGGATGCAAAAGAAATGGGGGGATTGGAAGCTTACCTGGGGTGGAGGTTATGAAATCAACCCTGCAAAGAACCATTTCAATCATCTTTTTGGAGGCGTTTTGATCAGATGGCAAATAACGAAAAGCCTTTTGTTGGGCAATGAGGTGGCGGCAGAGGGGCCCAGAAGCCTGAATAATAGGTCCTATGTCCTATATAACTTTGGAGGACATTATAATTTTACACCGCAGACATCCCTTATTTTTAGCGCAGGACATAGTTTTTACGGTGCAAAAAGGCTCATTGCTTACTTAGGTCTTGACTATACCTGGGGGCCTCCACCTCCGAAATAATAGAGAGCCTATGTCAGGGGAGATGCACAATTACAGTATGTTACTTAAAATCTTATATTCCTGGACCCCAAGTTGTTCCAAATCCGAGATATCCTATGAGCGTTCTTGGTCCTGCGATTGTATGGCCGCCGCTGAAGAGGATAAAATAGTTAGGGGTAAAATTGTATTGTCCCCCAAAATTACAAATTAAATGCTTTTTTTGAGTTAAATTCGCATTTCCTTGGGCAACAAATTCAATGCCTAATAAAAGCTTTTTTGTAATCTGATTTCTGATTAAAGGTCCTCCGTAAAAGTAATTAAATTGGTGTTTTGCAAGGTTTATAACGTAAGTACCTCCTATCGAGACTTTCCAATTACCCCAATTTTTTTGTCCCACAAGCGGCAATCTTATGATCGCTTTGCCGTTACCAAGGCCTTGCTTTGAACTTCCTACGGGGAGTGTGAATTTAGGGAAAATAGCCGCTGAATACCCACTTTCCTTTATATCATTAAAAAAACGAAATTTTATCTCGGCGCGAGTGTCCCCATACCCATAATGATTAGATGATCCTTTCGGGGCCGAAAAACGCACAACAGGAAGAAAGAAACGTAGATGAGCATTGGGATCAACGCCAAGCCTCGATTCAAGTGAAGGAAGTTCCACGTTGGAGCCATTTTTAGTTTTTGTATAGTTTACAAAAGGCGTAGACCACCAACTTTGGTAAGGTATAATATCAGTTGCATCAAGAATAAATTCGTCTGCTAAAAGAACTCTTGGAGAGATGATCAAAAAAGTCAAAACCTTCAGTATAAAGTTCAATAAAGTATACTCCTTTTTCTACTTATCCTTAAAAACAGGAGCCCTTTTTTCAACAAAAGCCTTCATCCCTTCCTTCTGATCCTCAAGAGCAAAGGTTGATTGGAAAAGGCGCCGCTCGAATTTTAATCCTTCAGAAAGGGGCATTTCAAAAGAGCGGGCCACGGCTTCTTTAATCATCATCACAATGGGCAAAGAATAGGATGCAATTTTTTGAGCCACTTTCAAGGCCTCTTCCTTCAATTGAGCGTCTGGAACAATTCGACTCACAAGACCAGCTCGTTCGGCCTCGGGTGCATCCATCAGGCGACCTGTCAAACAAAGATCCATGGCTTTTGATTTCCCAACAGCGCGAGGCAATCGCTGTGTTCCTCCCGCTCCCGGAATTGTTCCGAGGGTCACTTCTGGTTGAGCAAATTTGGCGGATTTTGACGCAATAATGAAATCACACATCATCGCCATTTCACACCCCCCCCCTAAGGCATAACCGGAGACAGCCGCAATGATAGGTTTACGGCATGCTCTTATTTTTTCCCAGGTCTTGGTGATAAAATCCTCTAAATACGCATCCAGAAAAGTCTTATTTTGAATTTCTTTAATGTCAGCACCAGCTGCGAAAACTTTTTCAGAACCCATTAGAATCATACAATGAATCTTCGGATCTGTTTCACAAACCTCCAATACTTTCCCTAAATCTTGCATCAGCCCATCAGAGAGGGCATTTAACGCATCAAGGCGATTGAGGGTGATAATCCCGACCCTTCCTATTTTTTCAAAAAGAACGAATTCATAAGTCACACCCAGACCTCTTTTGTTTGTGCTTCTTCTTCCCGTGATTCTTCACTTAAAAATGTCCATAATTGTTTAATCCTTTTTGAATCTCTTAACTGACGAGAATATACAAAGTAAAAACGCACATGGGGAGTTTCAGTTTCTGGAAGGATTTGAACAAGCTTTTTACATTTTTTTGCAACATAGGATGGAAGACAAGCAATCCCACTTCCCTCTTCCACAGCTCGGGCAATTCCATATAAGTTATTGATCGAAAGATAGGAATCTCGTTTCACGCCTGGAGGAGTCCCACAGGTTAAAAGCCAATTCACATCATCAAAAGGAAGCAAAGCCTTATCGCTAAAAATCACAAGTCGATGTTGATCAAGGTCTTCAGGTTTTAAGGGAATTCCAAATTTTAAAAGGTATTTGCGACTTGAATAAATGTAAAGATGTCGACACAAAAGCTCTTGATAAATAAGATCCCTATCTTCTGTCACAGACGAGCTGATGGCTACATCTGATTCATAAGCCGTTAAGTCAACGGGGTTATCACTCAACCTTAAGGTTAGGTGCGTTTCAGGATATTGGCCGAGAAACTTATGGAGACGGGGAGCGATCCAGGTCGTCCCAAATCCAACGGTCGCAGCAATTTTCAGAACTCCTTGAGAGGCTTTAATGTTTTCTGTGATTCTCGCGTGAACCATCGCAAGCTCCGAAAAGACATTGCGAGCTGCACGAAAGAGAAGTTCTCCTTGCTCAGTTAAAATGAGCCCCCGAGCATGGCGATGAAAAAGAGGAACGCCCATACGGTCTTCAAGATTACTAATCTGCCTACTGATGGCGGATTGACTGATCTCTAGACGAGATGCGGCCCGGGTAAAACTACCTGACTCTGCAACATTATAAAAAACCCTAAGCTTGTCCCAATCCATCGTATTTTAGGTTACCCCTTCATCTTGTAAAAAGTTTGTCGCATCAAGGGCGCCCATACACCCCATCCCCGCCGCCGTTACAGCTTGTCTATAGACTTTATCGCGGACATCACCTGCTGCAAAAACGCCTTTGACTGACGTTTCGGTCGATAAGGGAGATCCAACAATATATCCTTCCTCATCCAGCTTCAATTTCCCCTTAAAGATTTTTGTATTAGGGACGTGCCCAATCGCTATAAAGACCCCATTGAAGGAAAGATCTTGGGTTTCTTCTGACTTTGTATCCTTAAGGCGCAGACCTGTGACGCCAAGGGGATCTTCCGTACCCAAAACTTCTTCCACCACATGGTTCCAGATAACGTTAACCTTGGGATTCTTAAAAAGACGTTCCTGGAGGACTTTTTCTGCTCTTAATTGATCTCTGCGATGGATCAGGGTAACTTTTGAGGCATGATTCGTCATATAAAGGGCTTCTTCAACGGCCGTATTCCCGCCCCCCACAACAGCAACTTCTTTCCCTCGGAAAAAGAATCCATCGCACGTTGCGCAACCGGAAACGCCAAACCCACGGAATTTCATCTCACTTTCAAGTCCCAACCATCTTGCCTGAGCACCGGTGCTGATGATAATGGTTTCGGCTTTAAAAATTCTCCCCCCTTCACCATGACAAACAAAGGGTCGTTTTGAAAAATCGACATAAATAATCTGATCTTGAATAACCTTTGTTCCCACATGTTCCGCTTGAAGACGCATTTGCTCCATCAGCCACGGCCCTTGAATCACATCTGCAAAACCTGGATAATTTTCAACATCAGTTGTGATCATGAGTTGGCCGCCCGGTTCAAGCCCAGCAACAAGAACAGGCTCAAGGTTCGCTCGAGCCGCATAAATAGCTGCTGTATAGCCAGCAGGGCCACTGCCAATAATTAAAACTTTTGTATAAATTTCTGACACTTTGTTAACCTTTCATCATCTTATGCTTATAAAACCTATTGTGACAAAGTTAAGCAAGAATGTCAGGGGAAAAATGAACGTTACATCATTCTCCCCAATCAAAATGAAAGTTGGGTGTTACAGTTTAAAATTCTTATCTACAAAGTCCGATTCTCAATCTAGGAGTTTTACTTAAACGGTAAGCCTCTTGGTTTCCTCTCCATTTTTTGGCATACTAGAGAAAAGAGGGAGCAAAATAACGCTCCATAAAAATAATATGGGAGCGCAGAATAACATGGGACTGGAGTATGCTATCGGTCTTATTATTGCTATGTTTCTCGTGGGTTATCTTGTTTTTTTTCTTATTAATATCTCATCTTCATAAGGGAAAGAAATAGGAATGACTTTAATCGGCTGGCTTCAAATCGGGGTTTTATTTATCCTTCTCTTAGCTCTCACAAAACCCCTTGGGCTATATCTTTATAATATCTATGAGAACCCTCCCCGCTTCACTATTTTGAGAACCTTAGAAACAAGAATATTTCGATTGTGTGGCATAAATAACGAACAACAAACTTGGAAAACTTACATGTTTTCTCTCTTTCTCTTTAATATGATTGGAATTATTGTTTTATTCCTTATTCAAACGTCCCAATATTTTCTTCCTCTGAACCCTCAAAAATGCCCTCCCGTTCCTTGGGATCTCGCCCTAAATACAGCCGTCAGCTTTGTCACCCATACAAATTGGCAAGCCTATAGCGGTGAAACAACCATGAGCTATTTCACTCAAATGACCGGTCTCACCTGGCAAAATTTTTGTGCCGCAGGGACAGGGATGACTGCTTTTTTAGCCCTCGCACGGGGGCTGGCCCATCACGCAACTGATGAAGAAGACAAGACGGTTGGAAATTTTTGGGTCGATCTGATCCGATCCATTTTATATGTTTTCTTACCCGGCTGCTTTATTTTTTCTCTTATCTTGGTTTCTCAAGGAACCCTTCAAAATTTTTCGCCCCCCCTTGAAATTACGACACTTGAAGGAATGAAACAGACTCTTGCTATGGGGCCTGTCGCCTCTCAAGAAGCCATTAAGATTTTAGGAACAAATGGGGGGGGGTTCTTTAATGCTAATTCAGCTCACCCCTTTGAAAACCCCACACCGTTTACAAATTTTCTGCAAATTCTTGCTCTCGTCTTGATCCCTGCAGCATTGACCTACACCTATGGAAAAATCACAAAAAATTCATCCCATGGGTGGGCCCTTTTTTCAGCTATGGTGATCATGTCCATCCTAGGCGTTGCGTTCATTTATTATTTTGAATCTCAACCCAATCCTCTCTTCAGTCACCTACACCTGAATCAAGACCTCGGTAATTTGGAAGGAAAAGAACTCCGATTTGGAGTCGCTGGATCATCCTTATTTGCAAATTTTGCAACGGACACATCCGGCGGTCCCGCCAATTCGATGTATGATAGTTTTTCCCCATTGGGCGGAATGATTCTGCTCATTAACATGCTGCTCGGAGAAGTTGTTTTTGGAGGAGTGGGAGTTGGTTTATTTGGGATGATCATATATGTGATTATCAGTGTCTTTATTGCAGGCCTCATGGTGGGACGGACCCCTGAATACCTTGGAAAAAAAATTGAAGGAAAAGAGGTTCGTTTTGCTATCCTTTATGTGGCCCTTTATCCTCTCGTCATATTGGTAGGAGCGTCCTGGTCCATTCTTGCTCCTTATGGGCTTTCTTCTCTTCAAAATCTGGGGCCTCATGGATTGAGTGAAATCTTATATGCTTATGCAAGTGCAACGCAAAATAATGGATCTGCTTTTGCTGGCCTCAATGCTAATACCCATTGGTACAATTTAACGCTTGCATTCGCGATGTTCATTGGGCGTTTTTTATCAATTTATCTGGGGCTCGCCATAGCCGGATCAATGGTTAATAAAAAAATAGCCATGCCCAGTACGGGAACCTTCCCCACTCAAGGCTTACTTTTTATAGGCTTACTCATAGGTGTGATTCTTATTGTAGGAGCCCTCACTTTTTTCCCCGTGCTCATTCTCGGTCCTTTTGTTGAAAGTACTTATTTACAGATAGGGAAAACATTTTGATGGCAAAGTCAGCTCTTCATAGACGATCCCGTATAAATAAAAGTATTTTGCAAGAGGCTGTTACTCTTACATTTAAACGTCTTAATCCCCTATACTTACAAAAAAATCCAGTTATGTTTGTTGTTTTTATTGGAGCTGCCTTAACAACTCTTATTAGTTTAAGAGACCTTATATATAGTACTCCCTTTCATGAACCTCTCTGGTTTACAGCCTCTATTTCCTTTTGGTTATGGTTTACTCTTTTGTTTGCCAATGGAGCAGAAGCTATTGCGGAAGGAAAAGGACGCGCCCATGCTTCGAGCTTAAAAGCACTTGCTGAAGAAATTAAGGCACGCCGCCTTCTAAAAAATGGTCAAGAAGAAACCGTGCCAGCGAGTGAGTTGAGACGGGATGATATCGTTAAAGTTTTGATGGGTGAGTTTATCCCTTCTGATGGAGAGATCATTGAAGGTATCGCTGCTATTGATGAATCGGCAATTACAGGAGAATCCGCTCCCGTCATTCGCGAAAGTGATAGTGATCGCTCTTCCGTCACTGCCGGAACACGGGTTATTTCTAATTCACTTCTCATTCGCATCATTTCAAATCCTGGAGAGAGCTTTTTAGATCAGATGATTTATTTGGTACAGGCTGCCAAACGACAGAAAACCCCCAATGAAATTGCACTACAAATTCTTCTCATAGGTTTAACTCTCATTTTTTTAATCGTCTGCTCGACGTTGATCCCTTTCGGTCTTTATTTCCATAATAAGTTATCCCTTACGGTTACCATCGCCTTACTTGTTTGCCTGATTCCCACAACAATTGGAGGCCTTGTTTCAGCCATTGGAATTTCCGGGATTGAACGAGCTTTACGGAAGAATATCTTAGCCATGAGTGGTAAAGCTGTTGAGACAGCTGGTGATATTGACGTTTTGCTCCTTGATAAAACAGGAACAATCACTCTTGGGAATCGCATGCCAGTTGAATTTATCCCTTTTGAAGGAGTTGATATAAAAGAGTTTGCAAAAGCTGTTCAATTGTCAAGCTATGCTGATCGTACTCCTGAAGGAAAATCTATCACAGAATTCGTTCAACAAAATTATGGTAACTTTATAAATGAGAATGACGTTTCTCAGCTAACGTTTATTCCCTTTAGCGCCGAAACACGCATGAGCGGATGTGATAATAAATCCTTCTCCATCCGTAAGGGATCTTGCGATGCCATCCAGAATTTTATCGAGAGAAAGGGTGGTTTGGTTCCCTCCAATTTCTCTCAGCTTACAGAAAAGATAGGGCTTGAAGGGGGAACCCCCTTAGCCGTTACCCAAAATGATAAGGCTCTGGGTATCATTTATCTTAAAGATCTTTTCAGCGAAGGTATTGCTGACAAAAAGGGCGAGGTGATAAGCAACAAAGTGATCCAATCGGTTATTGAGGAAGCGA
>JAKBAL010000032.1 GCA_021809225.1 Pseudomonadota bacterium
CCGATCTATGGGAACGGCCCCTTCTCGATTATTATGAGGCAAACCCGCAAGTTCTTGCTCCCAATGGACGTCGGAAAGAGGTTTTGAGTTTCATTAAGGGAGGACTTCGTGATCTTTCCATTTCTCGCACCAAATTCAGTTGGGGTGTGCCTGTTCCAGGAGACCCCGAGCACGTCATGTATGTGTGGATTGATGCACTAACGAATTACATAACGGCTTTGGGATATCCCAATATAGACGGAGAGGAATTTCAAGCCTTCTGGCCCGAAGTTATTCACCTTATTGGAAAAGATATCCTTCGTTTTCATGCTGTTTATTGGCCAGCTTTTTTAATGGCGGCGGATCTTCCTCCCCCCCACCGAATTTTTGCTCATGGGTGGTGGACCCATGATGGAGAAAAAATGTCGAAGTCATTGGGCAATGTGGTTGATCCTTTTAAGCTAATCGATACTTACGGGTTGGATCCTGTGCGGTATTACTTGATGAGGGAAATTCCCTTTGGCCAAGATGGAGATTACTCTGAAACTACCCTGATTCAACGGATAAACAGTGATCTTGCTAATGATCTTGGGAACTTGGTCCAACGGGTATTGTCCTTTATTTATAAAAACGCTGAGGCAAAAATCCCAAAACCTGATGAACTCTTAGGCGAGGATCGAGAAATGCTGGCCAAGGCCGCTCATCTTCATGATCTTTTACGAGATGATATGAACGTTCAAGCTCTTCAAGCCTATTGTCAGCATATTTGGGAAGTGATTGGAGAAGCCAACCGGTATGTGGACATTCAAAAGCCCTGGTCCTTAAGAAAATCGTCAGATCCTCAAGACCATTTGCGCATGGGAACTATTCTTTATGTATTGGCTGAAGTTATCCGCCATGTGGCTATTTATGTGCAGCCACTCATGCCAGAGTCCGCCTCCAAAATTCTGGATCAATTAGGTCAAGAGGCCCGAAGCTTTGAGGCGCTGAAAACACCGCTGAAATCTGGGACGCCATTGGAAGAACCGCAAGGGGTATTTCCAAGGGTGGAGAAAGAGGGCTAATACCAAATTCGCATTCTTCCAATGAGGGCGTCAGACTTGCGCCTCAGGGGTGTTTTACATATTGAATACGCTCCGCGCCCTTCGTCTTCCTCATTGAAAGAATGCGAAAGGGTATAAGTGAGTCTTACGTTTCAGGCTGTACCTGCATCTCATTCTTTTCAATGAGTTGTTCTAGTTGGTCTTTCTCTTCCTCCTGGGGGGGTGATTTTTCAGGCGTGGTTGGTTTCAGAGTGGACAAGTTCTTAACGGTTTCTTCTAGACTGGGAAGAGTGTTCTCAAGAAGATCTTTAGCATCCAATGGATTAATCGTTATCCCCTGCTTAAGGTCGTGAGGGAGATAATCTTTTGGGATAAGACGCTTAAGTTCAGAAGCACCTTGAGCAATCCAAGGCATAAAGCGTGCCGTTTTGATGCTTTGGGGGATATCCTTGGGAGGATAGAAAAAGCTCATGGCGAGATAGGCGAGACAGACAATTAAAACGCCCCTTACAAGTCCAAAGATAAGTCCAAGGGAACGATCAAGTCCCCCAAAAATACCCCCTTTTACTCCTGATGAAATAAGGCGGCTGACCAGGATAAAGACACCAAGAGAAAGGATAAAAAGGACGCCGGCCACAATCGCATCCGCCAACATAGGGTTGTGAATATAATGGCGGCCTAAAGGTCTAAAAAGAGGAAGACCATAAAAAACAACGGCAAAGGCTCCAATCCAGCCAGCAATTCCTAAAACTTCTCGCGTTGCCCCGCGAAGGATACCGATAAAAATTGAAATCCCAATGATAATGATAACCGCAAGGTCAATGCTATTAAAGGTTGAAGAAAACATGTTTATCCTCCGTATGCCTTGCGTGGCATGGGTTTAGCCTCTAAATAATCAGCGAGTTCTGCAATATGTGCAAGAGGAATAAGCGACATTTCTGGCATTGAAAAAGGTTTTGATGGTTTGGGTATAAATGCTGTTTTAAATCCAAGTTTAAAAGCTTCCTTTAGACGGGCTTCTTGTTGATTGATGGGGCGAATTTCCCCCGAAAGACCAATCTCTCCAAAAAAGACAGCGTCATTTGGGAGGGACGTATTGGCAAGAGAGGAAAGAAGAGAAGCAGCTACAGCCAAATCGGCTGCAGGCTCAGAAATCCTAAGACCACCCGCTACATTTAAAAAGACATCGCGGTTGCCACAAGTAAGACCGCAGCGAGCCTCAAGAACGGCTAAGATCATAGAAAGACGCCCTGAATCCCATCCAACCACCGCCCGACGAGGGGTTGCAAGAGAGGAAGGAGCAATCAAGCTTTGAATTTCAACAAGAAGGGGGCGGGTCCCTTCGATTCCTGCAAAGACACAAGATCCCGTCACTTCTTCCGTTCGATGGGGAAGAAAGAGGGCAGAGGGGTTTGAGACTTCTTGAAGACCCTTATCGGTCATTTCAAAAACACCAATTTCATCCGTTGGCCCAAAGCGGTTTTTAACAGAACGCAGAATACGAAAATGATGCCCTCTTTCTCCTTCAAAATAAAGGACGGTGTCAACCATATGCTCCAGGACACGAGGTCCCGCGATAAGCCCTTCTTTGGTTACATGCCCTACAATGATAATGGTGACACCATATTTTTTTGCAAAGCGAATCAGCTCGTGTGCGCTGGCACGGACTTGAGAAACACTTCCAGGTGACGCATCAAGGGATTCCACATACATGGTTTGAATGGAATCAATAACAGCTACTCGCGCCCCTTGATGAAGGGATTTGAGAATATCACCAATATGGGTTGTAGTTGCAAGAAGAACAGGGGAGGATGCAACCTGCAAGCGCTTAGCCCGAAGACGAACTTGATCTGCAGCTTCCTCTCCTGAAATATAAGCGCAGGGGGTTTTTCCACTAATGATGGCTGCGACTTGTAGCATCAGAGTCGATTTCCCAATACCGGGATCTCCTCCAACCAAAAGAACAGAACCAGGAACTAACCCACCGCCACATACCCGATCAAATTCTTCGATTCCTGTTAAAAGACGGGGAAGGGGAGGGGAAACATCTGCGAGGGAAGAAAACTCAATTTTTTGCGCTTTAAGGGTTGTTTTCTTTTGAAAGGAATCAGCGGTTGCTTCTTCCACAAGGCTATTCCAGCTATTACATCCCTCGCATTTACCTGCCCATTTGGGAAAACAAGTCCCGCAGGCTTGGCATACATAATGGGTTGTTGAATGGGCCATTAGGCAACGTGCCGAATGTCTGTTTCAAGTTGAATGGGGCCCGTGGCAAGGCCTTGAATGAACTGCTGAACATAAGGATTCTCGCTTTCATCAATCTCATTGGCTGGGCCACACCAAATAATTTTGCCATCGTAAAGCATGGCAATGCGGTCACCCACATGGCGCGCGCTATACATATCATGGGTAATAGAAATGGCGGTGGCCCCCAAATCTTGGACGCAATCACGAATCAATCCATTGATAACGCAACTAAAAATAGGATCTAGGCCAGAGGTAGGTTCATCAAAAAAGAGGATCTTTGGTTGGGTAGCAATCGCCCTTGCTAAAGCTACTCGGCGTTGCATACCCCCTGAAATTTCAGCAGGAGAAAGCTCTCCAACGGTTTCACTCAAACCTACGGCGGCTAATTTTTGAAGGGCAATTTTTTTGGCGTCTTTTCGATCCATATGTTGGGCATGAATAAGGCGAAAGGCTACATTTTCCCATACTTTCAAACTATCAAAAAGGGCTGAGCCTTGAAAGACAACGCCAATATCTTGAAGGCGCTCTTCATTTTGAACCAAGGATTCCTTTGAAATTTCTTTGCCATCCATTTGGATGCTCCCCTTATCTGCTTGGATAAGGCCCAGGAGGCATTTAAGAAGCACAGATTTCCCCGTACCAGATCCACCAATAATAACCAGGGATTCACCAGGGAACACCTCTAAGTCAACGCCTTGGAGGACATGCTTACGACCAAAGGTTTTATGAAGATTTTTAAGAGTGAATTTTGGGGTCATGTGACTTTCTAATAGTTGATTAAAAAGGGGTAACGAGACAATAACGAGAATAAAACGTTACCAAGATGAATTATCCCATTAAAAAGGAAGAATGGGAATCCTTTTTTAAGGTAACCATTCACCACCTGTGTCATCCTAGGGCTAGAAAAGACTTGTTTTTCAAAGAAAAACAATGACTTTTCTTGACCCGAGGATCTTGTTGCCAGGAGATCCTCGGTCAAAAAATGCTAATGTTTTCCCTTGGAAAACAAAGCATTTCTTGCCAAGGATGACACCTCGTGGGGGGAACAGGTGAATAGTTACTTTTTTAAGTCCTACTTCTAGTTTTTTCTTCTAAATAAGCTGAAAATAAGAGCAACAACAAATAGAATAAGGAATAAGAAAAAGAGAATTTTAGCAATCCATGCCGTTGTAGCCATAAGGCCTGTAAACCCAAATATACCCGCAACGATTGCAAAGACTAAAAATAAAAACACCCATCCAAGCACACCTGTGCTTCCCTGAAAGCTCCCTGAAATAGATGATTCCATGCTCCGAAGAATTTGGACGATAAGTGAGATAACAAACAATATAAGAAAAACAAAAAAAAGAACAATTGCAATTTGAGCAGATGCCGCCATAAGGCCTGAAAAACCGAGGACTCCTGCAACAATGTCGATAATTAAAAATAAAAAGACAAATCCGAGCATGGCTATTTTCCTATAAAATGATTGATCTTACTTATATTGTGAATAATTAACATTAATATTTGGTAAAGAAGGGGTGTTTGCGAGAGTGCTGGCCTCGCTGACTTGATTTAACACAGGTATTATTTTCTAGATGTCTCGACCACCTTATCTTTTATACAATAATCGGTGGTCAGCGGGTCTCTTTCCGTGGCAGTCCGGCTTTCGGTTTGCCCCTTTGGGAGGGATGAGCTATTTTATTGGAGGCGCAAGTTAATCGACAACCAGTTTGGGGATCACAACAGGGGATCGTGCTGGGGTCGCACCAGGGTCCCCAATTAGGAGTATACCTAGTATTACAATTACAATAGTTTGTAACATTTTTTTGTACTTGATCACAAGGTTTGTGATTGCCATATAAGGAGGTATCTCCACAATTAGCATTAGCATTAGCTGTGTTATACCAGCCATCCCATGTGTTTAACGAAGGAATAAAATACCGATAAATGACTTTGGGGGTCTCTAAATCTCCGGATTCCCATGGGCATGTATTTAAGCATTCAAATATAGAAAAGCACTGTTCTCCTCCTGCTTTTATCGAGCCGTTCATCAAAGTAAAAAGACATAACGTTAAGGCCAATCGTATCATCTGAGCCTCCTTGGGTTATAAGAAGATAGGATTTGTCAAATTTACGCTAATGAATATTAAAATAGTGTTAAAAAAGTGTAATTCCTTATTTAGTTGCCCACTCAGTGTCCCTGGGTTGGTGCGGAGTTACAAAAAATTAAGTTTTTTAAGAGTACGATAAATTCCAGATTACCCTTTTTAGGATCTAGGAATGAAAAAAAAAGTCAAAACTGACTCTCCCTTGTCACCTTTTCGATACCCCATTTTTAAAATGCTTTGGATCGCATCCGTTGTGTCAAGCATAGGGACATGAATGCATGATGTGGGGGCTGCTTGGCTTATGACGTCGTTGACGAGCAAACCTCTGTTGGTGGCCTTGGTTCAGGCGATGAGTTCCCTTTCTATCTTTTTATTGGCCTTACCAGCGGGTGCATTTGCTGACATTATCGATCGGCGGATCTACCTTATTTTTTTACAAACTTATATGATGATCATCGCTGGGATACTTGCAGTTGTTACTTTTTTAGGAGACATGTCTCCCAATTTATTATTATTTCTGACGTTCTGTCTTGGTGCAGGAAATGCTCTGAGTGCGCCTACATGGCTGGCGCTCATGTCAGAGCTTGTTCCTCCTAAACATTTGTCCTCCGCAGTGACACTTATTGGCGTTAACATAAATCTTTCGCGTGCTATCGGCCCAGCCCTGGGGGGTGTTATCATTGCGGCAGCAGGACCTGCGGCCGTGTTTGCTATCAATGCTCTTTCCTTTTTTGGAATTATTATCTCTCTTTTTAGTTGGAAGAGTGCACCAAAAGAAAGTTCCTTACCTGCTGAACGATTGTTGGGTGCTATGCGCGCAAGTATTCGTTATGTGAGAGGTTCTCCCGCACTTCAAACCCTCTTACTCAAGTCATGTGCTTTTTTTGGATTCGCGAGTGGTGTTTGGGCGTTGCTTCCTTTAGTCGCTCGTACTCAATTACATGTCGGTCCCATGGGTTATGGTATTTTATTTGCATGTCTTGGCGTAGGCGCTGTTATTGGAGCTGTAATCCTCCCAAAATTGCGTGAATATCTTAATTGTGATCAATTGATATTCATGGGGGGCATCGGTTTTTCTTTGACAGCTTTTACCATGGCTCTTAGTAAAGGTTTTTATTTTGCTTGTGGCGCTATGGTCCTTGGAGGGGTGGCATGGACAGCAGTGTTAGCAACACTAACGACACTTATCCAACAAGTTGTTTCTTCTTGGGTTCGAGCTCGTGCCATATCCGTATTTTTAGCAATCTTTTTCGGAGGAATGGCAGCGGGAAGCGTTTTATGGGGATGGCTAGCTTCTCACTTGACGATTTCAATATCACTTCTCCTATCGGCGATTGGCTTAATTATTGCAAACTTTCTAACTTATGCTTTTACTTCAGGACAAAAATTAATTCTTGATCAAACACCTTCAGGTCGTATGCCGGCTCCTGTTATTGAAGACCCCCCTCGATACGAGGAGGGCCCTGTTCTGGTTATTATTGAGTATTACGTAAATCGAGATCAAATCGAAAATTTTTCATGCGTCATGAAGAGTTTGAGACGTATCCGTATGCGAGATGGAGCTTTCTTTTGGAACCTATTCCAAGATATTGAAGATCGAAAAAAATTTATTGAATGCTATATGATTGAATCTTGGCTGGAACACTTGCGTCAACATGAAAGGATGTCAGTTTCCGATCATGAAGTCATCGAAAAGGCTGGTTCATTTCATGAAGGCAAGGAGCCACCGCGTGTATTCCATTTTGTTGCTCGCGAATTACCAAGAAAGCGAAAAAAAAGGAATTAAGAACTTCCCAAGTAAAGATCCAAAAACTTTAAGTTTGTTTTTAAGGGAAGTCTGGTTTCAGCATTGTGTAAGACAATAATGCCGACCTTATGTTCGGGCAGAAAAAAAATCATATTATGAAAGCCACCCACCCAGCCACCATGAAAAAAGATACGTTGGCCAGCGTAATCCATCCAGCGCCAGCCCAAAGCATATCCCGTATTTTCGACGTGTTGTTTAGTTTCTTCTTTCAGCCATCCCGGAGGACGATCCTCTGTAATTTGAGAGGTGTGTAAAAGACGTAAGGTATCTGCGTTTAATACGTGAGGGAAGCCTCCAAGATGAGCCTGAAGAAAGGGAATGAGGTCTTCCATAGATGCATTGATCCCGCCTGAGGGTGCAATTACATTGTATGCTTGAGAAAATTCTTTACGGGGCAATATTTTTTTCTTTTCATTCTTAATGTGAGGGTAAGCACGGTTGGAGGATTCTTTGAGAGGCTGAAATCCTATGCTGACTAAGGACATTTTTAAGGGTTTAAAAAGGTTATCTTGTAAAAGCTTTTCAAAAGGCTGTTTCATAGCAGACACCAACACATCTTCTATCAGTGCAAACATGACATTGTGGTAATCAAAATGTTGACCGGGTTGCGCGTCGAGCGGGGTTTTTTGAGCTTTTTCAAAAATTTTATCTCGTTTAGTAAAGGATTCAACGAGAGCATTGAAGCCTTTTCTCGGGACTCCGCTAGTGTGGCTCAAAAGATGTTTAAGAAGCAACGGTTGTTCTTGACCTTGAAGCTTGAAATCTTTGAGATAATTTGAAACGGGGGTTTCAATAGAAAGCTTTTGTTGGTTTTGGAGAATTCCCACTAAAGTTGCTGTTAAAGGCTTAGAAACCGAGCCTAATTGAAAGAGGGTTTTTTCTGTTAAGCGCTCAGGCTTTCCAGATTTCTGCACACCATAAGCTTTAAGAAAATAAACATCCTTAGGACCAACAATGGCAACCACGCAACCTGGGGCTTTGGTTTTCTTTAAAAAGGAAATGATGAAATCATTTAAAGCTGGCGTGATGCTTTGTATTTTTTCTTGTGTTAGGGGGGGAGTAGACTTTTGAGCAAAAACGCCCTGGCAATAGAAAGAAATAAGAAAAAAAACGGGGAGAAAAAAAAAGATTCTTTGTTTTATAGAGCTCTTTTTTTGTGCAAATAAGGGAAGAAAAACATCTGAAGCCACAGGTTATCCTTGCTATTCAAAATACATGTATAATTTTTAATGTCTGAATTTTAACGGGCCTCTCTTTGTTTTTCAATCTTTATGACATCTTTATATGTTCTTTTTTTAGGTGTTTTTTCTTTTTTACGTCAAGCTAAGGTTAAAGGAACATTTGACTTACATATCTTTTTTATCTAAAAAATAAGTAGAGCGTAACTTTGTATTCGTTATCTCTATTTTTGTTAATGTGTTTTAATATAAAGGTGTCTTACTATGAAAATTTTAATATATAGTCTCTCAATTATCTCGTTTATGTTAAGCGTTCCCCTTTCTGCGATGGAAGAGGAAAAAGGGAGCTCTCTTCTGAGCAAAGCTCTAAAAATGGTGGAAAATGAACTTCAAGATGATCCCAAATGTCAAAAGATGGCACAAAAGATTATTCATAAAATTACTACTTACAATGAAGATATTAAATGGAATAAGGTATTCAAGCTTCAACAACAAGGGGATTTGGAACGGATAGAGCGCACTTCTCACTGTTTTGATAACATCTTGCAGCCACTAATAGGGGAACTTTACCAGCTTAAAGCCGCAAGCGGTAAACGGGGTGAAGCAGAGTATGAAAGAGTTAGCAATGAACACGAGTATGTATCGTCTTGGTGTGAAAGAATAAATACTGCCTCTTCAGACGCGTTTATGGCCTCATTGTCGCTCGATCTAGGGTCTATAAGCTTATCTAACTAATTTCATAAAAAGAGTGGTTGTGCCCCCTTATATTTCATCATCTCATGGGGGCACACACCTGAAATTGTTAATAACCTAAATCCCAAATACCGCCTGTGATCCAAGAGCTTCTTCTATGCGCAAAAGTTGGTTATATTTGGCCAATCGGTCTGATCTTGAGAGAGACCCCGTTTTAATTTGACCACAATTTAAGGCCACAGCCAGGTCTGCAATAATGGAATCTTCTGTTTCCCCCGATCTGTGGGATATGATGGTTGTGTAACCAGATCTGTGAGCAAGGTCTACAGTTTGGATGGTTTCTGTTAAGGTTCCAATTTGGTTCACTTTTATAAGAATACTGTTGGCAACGCCCTTTTCGATTCCTTCAGCAAGGCGTACTGGATTTGTGACAAAGAGATCATCTCCGACAAGCTGTATACGCTCACCAAGAGCTTCTGTGAGGGCTTTCCAACCATGCCAATCATCCTCAGCCATTCCATCTTCAATGGAGTGAATGGGGTAATCTTCAACAAGATCTTGATAGAAAGCGACAAGCTCATCAGCCTCTAAGATCTTATTTTCTCCCGCGAGGTGATACTTCCCAACACGATAAAATTCGTTAGCGGCGACATCGAGCGCTAATACAATGTCTTCTCCTGGCTTATACCCTGCCGTCTCAATGGACTTCATGATATAATCTAACGCCGATCGCGTTGAAGGAAGGGCAGGGGCAAACCCACCTTCGTCCCCAACATTCGTATTAAAGCCTGCGTCCGAAAGGTTCTTTTTCAACGCATGAAAAACTTCTGCTCCCCAACGAAGCGATTCCTTGAAGGAGGGAGCACCTACGGGAACAATCATAAATTCTTGGAAGTCAATAGGGTTATCAGCGTGAGCCCCCCCATTAATAATGTTCATGAGCGGAATGGGAAGAACGTGGGCATAAAGACCACCGATATATCGGTAAAGAGGGATTCTTTCTTCAGCAGCTGCAGCCCGGGCAACGGCTAAGCTTACTCCTATGAGGGCATTAGCCCCTAGGCGGCTTTTGTTTTCCGTGCCATCAAGGTCAATGAGTTGTTGATCAATAAGGATTTGTTCCTGAGCTTCTGTGCCACAAAGGGCTTCATAAATTTCATCATTCACGGAATGAACGGCTTCGAGAACACCTTTGCCATTATATCGTTCCATATCTCCATCTCGCTTTTCGACGGCTTCGTGCGTACCTGTAGAAGCGCCTGAAGGGACTGCAGCTCGACCTTTGGCTCCGCTTTCAAGTTCAACTTCAACCTCAATCGTAGGATTCCCTCGAGAATCTAGGATTTCACGGGCTTCGATATCAACGATAATACTCATGGTGACCTCGCTTATGATGCTATGGAAAGGGGATTGGATTTTGCTAAATGATCAAAGGCAAGAAGCGTTTCTAAAAGCGCTGACATGTCTTTAAGTTTAACCATATTAGGGCCATCACTGGGAGCCTTGTCTGGGTCTTGATGGGTTTCTATAAAAACAGCTGCAACACCTATGGAAATAGCAGAACGAGCAAGAACGGGCACAAATTCCCTCTGCCCTCCCGTAGACGTACCTTGTCCACCTGGTTGTTGAACGGAATGGGTAGCGTCAAAGACAACTGGATAACCCAATTGGGCAAGGATAGGAAGGGCTCGCATATCTGAAACGAGGGTATTATATCCAAAAGAAACGCCTCTCTCGCACACCATGATATTCTGATTACCTGTTTCCTCAATTTTTTTGACGACGTTTCTCAT
>JAKBAL010000033.1 GCA_021809225.1 Pseudomonadota bacterium
GATTTTCCTGAGAATGCCTAATAAAATTATTGGTTTTGTGTTTTTCTTTTTTATACCGGCCTACAGCGTGGGGAAAAAAGAACCTCTGCGCTCGTATTTTTCTTCTACAAACCACTCTTCAGAATCATCCATAGCCTGACCAGGAGAAGTGAAAAAAATGCCGATAGAAATAGAAAAATATATAAAAATTTTGACACATCAACACTAAATAAATTGAATTGGCATCTATAAAATAATTTAAAAAGGACTATGTGTTTAAATTTCAAAGACACGCATTACAGATAAGATTATCAAGAAATCAATATTTCATTTCGTACTCATCGGACGTGAATTATAGTCATGAAGATGTTTTTAAACCATCTTTGATGGCTTGACGCGCAAGAGCATCCGCTCTTTCATTTTCGGGATGTCCTGCATGTCCTTTTACCCAATGCCAATTGATGTGATGATCTTGCGCAAGAGTATGGAGATCTTCCCATAGGTCTTGATTTTTTACAGGTTTTTTGTTGGCAAGGCGCCAACCATTCCTTTTCCACTGGAAAAGCCATTTTGTTATCCCATCCCGAAGATATTGACTATCTGTAAACAAATCCACATTCATGGATCGTTTTAAAGATTTTAAACCTTCAATAGCAGCTTGAAGTTCCATGCGATTGTTCGTCGTTTCTAGACTAAAACCCGCAAGCTCTTTTTCCCTGTCTTTATAGCGTAAAACAACACCCCAGCCTCCTGGTCCTGGATTTCCCGAACAAGCTCCGTCTGTATAAATCTCAACTTTCTCATCCATGAATAATCCCTTTCTTTCTGAAAAGTGCCACAGATGAATCAATCTTGTCGAGAGCCCCTTCATCAGCTAAATTAAAAAGCAAAGGAGATTTTTGATGACTGATCCTCACACTAACGTGACTGGCCCTTTTGAAGTTGAACTTGAAGAAGGTCAGAAATATTTCTTTTGTACCTGCGGCTTGAGTCAAAAGCAGCCCTTTTGCGATGGAGCTCACAAAGGTTCTGGTCTTAAATCTCTCTGTTTTACGACAGAAGCTACTCGGAAAGTGTGGCTTTGTGGGTGTAAAAAAAGTAAAACCCTCCCTTATTGTGATGCAAGCCACATGGAAATTTGTTAATGAAAAGATTCTTTATTATTGCTTTTAGCTTTTACCTCTCGGGATGTGTCATCTTAAATGAAGACAGAGTCCCTTGTCCAAAAACAGCAATTTTAGCGGAATTTTCAAAAAGCGTAGATTTTCATGAGAACACCCTCATTCGTACAGAAATGGATAGCTTTCGTTCTTCCTGTACAACTGAAAACAATGCAACTCTTATGAATCTACGTCTTCGTCTCACAAGCTTTAGGCCTCTATCTAGCTTTCATAGTTCGCAAACCCTTAAGGTCCCCTTCTTTATTGCTATCGTAGAGAGTAATGGCAATCTTCTCTCTCAATCAAACCAAGAACTTGAAGTCTTATTTAAGGAAAATCAAACCACAAAAGTCAATTTTCTAAATCTGCAAGAACGTATTCCTGCCCATAAAGACGTTGTTGTTTACGCTGGTTTCAATCTTAATGAAGAGCAACTCAATTTGCTTGAGAAGGAACGAGAAAAAAAATACCTGATCAAAGATTCTAACTCTCTTCATTAAAGGCTTTATGCTCAAATCTTGTTTTCTTTCAAAACCACTGTATATTAGAGAAAGTTTAAACAAGAAAAATCATAAAATGAATGTCATTCTTATTCCTCTATTAGCCTTGGTAAATGCCGTCATTGGAATTTATTCATGGATTGTTATTGCAAGTGTCCTTGTGAGTTGGCTTGTTAATTTTAATATCATCAATTCCAATAACAACTTCGTTATCATGATTTTAAACTTTCTTTATCAAACAACGGAACCCGTGTTGAGGAAAATTCGTCGTTTTCTCCCCACCATGGGAAACTTTGATTTTTCGCCCGTTGTTCTGATTCTTTTTTTATGGTTTTTACAAAATGTTATCAGACAAATTATGCTGAAAATGTAGCGGTGCAGCAGTGTCTAAAATCATTGATGGCCGTAAGATTGCGGGAGATCTCAAAAAAAAATTATTTACCCTAACTCAATGTCTTGAAAGCACAACGGGCATTAGGCCAGGTTTGACAGCATTAAGGGTAGGAGAAGATCCTGCAAGTCAGCTTTATGTCCATTTAAAGGGAGCTCAGGCCAAAGAGCTTGGATATCATTTTGAAGAGCATGTTTTTCCTTCTTGGGTTTCTGCAGAAGTCTTAGAAGCTAAAATCAACGAGCTCAACCACGCCGCCCATATCCATGGAATTATCCTTCAACTGCCTCTTCCCTCTCACTTGGACAGGTTTCATTTCCTCTCTCTTATTAACCCCTCAAAAGATGTGGACGGCTTACATCCTTTAAATGCAGGAAAACTTTTTCAAGGCTTAAAAGGAGGGTTCGTTGCTTCAACACCTTTGGGTTGCCTCACTCTGATCCAAACAGTTCATTCCCATCTTGCAGGGCTTAATGTCGGTATTGTTGGATGCTCTATCCTTGTCGGACGGCCAATGGCTGTCCTCATGCTTCAACAAGAATGCACGGTGTGGATGGCTCACTCAAAAACTCAAAATTTACCCTTTCTCTGTGAAACAGCCGATATTCTTATTGTAGCTATTGGCAATCCACGGTTTATTCAAGGAGATTGGGTTCAGAAAGGGGCAACAGTGATTGATGTCGGCATAAATCGACTGCCTTCTGGTGAAATTGTGGGAGATGTGGATTTTCTCTCCACTGAAAAAAGGGCCGGGGCGATCACGCCTGTTCCGGGGGGCGTTGGACCAATGACGGTTGCTTGTCTTTTACGCAATACCTTAGAAGGTGCTTTTCGCTATGCAGAGCTCCCTTTCCCTCTTTAATCACTTTATTGATCTTTTGATTCCCCTCAGATGCAGTAAATGTGGATCTATTTTAGAAAATAAGGAAGGTCTTTGTGCCTCCTGTTGGCCTCTTATTTCTTTTATTACAAAACCTCATTGTTTCTGCTGTGGCCTCCCTTTCGACTTTGAAATTGAAGAAGACGCCCTTTGTGGCAGCTGTAGCCAAGAAAAACCTTTATATAAAACCGCGCGCTCTGTTTTTGTTTACACAGCTGAAAGCAAAGACCTGATTTTAAAATTCAAACATACAGATAGCCTTCATTCAGCTCCTCTGTTTGCATCCTGGATGGCTCGTTCTGCTATCGATCTGCAGAACCCACTTTGTCTTCCCGTTCCTTTGCACTGGACGCGGCTTTTTATGAGAACCTATAACCAATCAGCTCTTTTAGCCCAAAAAATTGCCAAACTCAAAGGGTGGATTTATTGTCCCTCGCTTCTCCTTAGAAAACGTCGTACCCCTTCTCAAGGATCGCTCTCGAAGACAGAACGAATCAAAAATGTTAGCCAGGCGTTTAAGGTTCCAGAGGTCAAAAAAAATCAACTTTCTGGAAAAACTGTTTTGCTTATTGATGATGTGTTTACGACAGGAGCAACCCTCAACGCCTGTGCTAAAGTTTTATTGAAAGGGGGAGCTCACGAAGTTCATGCCCTAACTTTAGGACGCGTCGTCAAAGGCCATTAGATAAAGAAAAATCAACACCAAAAGATTTTTAGCAGGAAATAAATATAACCCCTTGTTAAAAAAAAAGGACAAACTTATAAAGTGGATTTGATTATTTAATTGAATTCAAGGAGTCTGTGATGATTTTCGCCAAAATATTTACTCACACATTGTTTTTTTGTGCTTTATTAATTCCCTACACGCCGCTTAAGGCAGTTCGCTCGATTATTCAGATTGATTCCCTCGAAGAGGCACGAAAACAAATAACAACCCTCCCTGCAGGAAGTAAGCCTGGGTGTGTTATTGATTTTCACGGAGTGACAGTAGAACAAACCTCACATACCCCCCCCTTTAACCTAAAAAAAGGCAGCAAAAAATTTCTTAAGAGTCTTGATGAACAAAGCATCCCGTTTGTTATCTCTTCTGGTTGGTTTCCTTTTCAGGCTGTTCAAGACGCAGTCGTCAAATTAGGTATTCATAAGCTGCTTAAGGTTGAATCTACTTACAAAGCCCCTTTAGAAGCAATTGTTCTTGGAAATCAGGAGATGGTGAAGGTTGAAGTACATAGCAATGGACATTTAGTAAGTGCGAGGTTCTCCAATCAAAGCGAAGACACCCTTTTTTCAGAGAAAGCTTCTGCATTCGAAGCGAAATATCCAGATGCAAATATCACACATTTATTGGTTTATGACGATAGTTTAAGAAATTTACGCGCAATTGAGAAAAACTTCGAACAAACAACTTATGCTGGTAGATGTGAATTGATGCTCTTCTATGTGGGTTCAAATGAAAATTATTCTCTTTCTCTGTCTAAGTCTCGTGGTGAGGAGACACATTCTCCTTCCTTATTAACACTTCCTGCCAAGCCAACTTTAGTTATGACACCAGTAGCCTCTGGAGGTAGCTCCTCTAGTGGTTCAGATAATGAGTCAGAAGAAGCTAAAGAAGAGGAAGCTTCTCCTCCCCAATTAAGGTTAAGAGTTCTTCCTAAGCCAATTCCTCAAAAGTCAATAGTAGTTACTCCAGTATGCTCTAGTAGTGATTCTGAGAGTGGGGAAGAAAATGTTTCCCCTCCCTTAACTGAGAGCGATGAAGACTGAATGAGGATTTTTTTTAACTTTAACAAAAGACTTGAGTCGTTTTCCTGAATTATTTCTTAGGAAAACGATTCTCTTTTTCTAAAGTGGTTTCGAGGTCACAGCGTAGCTTAAATTAAATGAGTATTGATCCAAAGGGGGTGTTTTAGGATAATAGTCACACCTTTCGATGTTAAACCCTGCATGGCGTAATCCTTGGTCTAGAGAATCCGTATCAATAAGTTGAATCGTATTCGGGAGAATTGCTCTTTCTTCAGGAATCAACTCCCAGAGGTTTTCAATCCTTCCTAGCCAGAGCAAGCCTTCTGATTTTTGTTGCTCGTATAAAAACTTAAGAGGTTCCCATTCTTGTGCAAGCGGACTGGGGGAAGCAATATAAACAATTCCTCCTGGTTTAAGAGCTGTATACATTTTTGCAAGAGCTATCGATATTTCAGAAGGAGTCAGAAAGATGAGAACGCGCGAAAGTAAGATCCCTTCAAAAGTACTGTCAGGCAAGGCGAGCGTATTGGGAAAATGGCCACACTGGATATCCAGTCGCGATTGATAAGACGCTGGGCACGCGTACAGAAGTTCGTCCAAATGGCGTTGATCAAGATCAATCGCCATCACATGACCCCCACGTTTAAGAGCCTCTAAGATTGAATAGCCATAGGCTGCCCCAATATCGGCAAAATAACCCTTGGATCTTTCAACGTGATCTAAAAAAGCCGTAAGTGCTGGATCTGACTTAAAAAACATGGATCCCATGTTATTCATCGTCTTTCTTCTTTCTTTATTTGTCTTTGATCCCCTTTGCTTATTCCCCTAAATCAGCAAGACGGCTGGCTTGGTCTTCAGAGATTAAAGCTTGAATCATTTCATCAAGGGCGCTGCCATCAATAATACGATCAAGTTTATAAAGAGTAAGATTGATTCGATGATCTGTGACACGACCTTGCGGAAAGTTATAGGTACGAATGCGTTCCGATCGATCTCCGCTTCCCACTTGACTTTTACGATTTGCCGCTCGTTCAGATGCCTTTTGGGCACGCTGATGCTCATAAAGCCGAGCACGAAGAATTTTCAAAGCTTTTGCTTTATTTTTGTGCTGAGATTTTTCATCCTGTTGTTGTACAACAACGCCTGTGGGGAGGTGAGTAATACGAACAGCACTATCTGTCGTATTGACAGACTGACCACCTGGCCCACTGGAGCGAAAAACATCTATACGTAAGTCTTTCTCTTCAATGTGAATATCTACTTCTTCAGCTTCGGGTAAAACAGCAACGGTTGCCGCTGATGTATGAATACGTCCGCCCGCTTCTGTTTCAGGAACGCGTTGAACACGGTGGACACCTGATTCAAATTTGAGTTTTGCGAACACACCTTTTCCAGCAATCGAAGCTGACGCTTCCTTAATGCCCCCTAAACCTGTGTCATTTTCATGCATAAGTTCAAATCGCCACCCTTGAAGTTCAGCATATCTTTGATACATGCGCAAAAGGGTGGCAGCGAAAAGAGCCGCTTCTTCCCCTCCTGTCCCCGCACGAATTTCGATGATGGCATCGCGATCATCATCAACATCTTTAGGAAGCAAAAGAACTTGAACCTCATGCAAAAGAGTGGATATCCGTCCTTGAACACGTTGCAAGTCTTCTTGGGCCAGATCCTTCATATCTTTATCTATCAAAGAATCGGCTAAAAGATCTTCCAAACTCTTTTGTTCGTCGGAGCAAGCTTGCCATTCTGTGATTTTTTCAGCAAGGGGGATAAGGTCCGAATATTCTTTTGAAAGTTTAGCAAACTCTAGAGGATCTTCCATTGAGGAGGAAAGTTTTTCACGAAGTTCGTCAAAATGAACAAGAACTTGAGATAATTTATTTTCAAAACTCACGATATTCCCTTTTTATTCAGTGCGACACTGACTTGGTCCACAGAAAGACGCTCTTGTTCACCTGTATCCAAATTCTTAAGAACCACGGTATGCGATGAGACTTCTTCTTCTCCTAAAATGAGGACATACTGGGCATTCATTTGAGTCGCCTTTTTAAGGCGTTTTCCAAGGTTTCCACCATATGTCATTTGAACAACATAGCCTTCTTTGCGTAAACATTGTGCTAATTCTAGTCCTTTTATGTCATACACTTCATTCATCAAAGCAATGGCCAGAGGTCGAGGGGGGGGAGGAAACCCCTCATCAGAAAGCATCATGGCCATTCGATCAATACCCCCCGCCCAACCCACTCCTGGGATAGCCGGTCCTCCTATGGTAGAAATAAGTCCATCGTACCGTCCACCAGCTAAGACTGCTCCTTGAGCTCCGAGTTCTTTAGTTGTGAACTCAAAAGCGACATGGCAGTAGTAATCTAGACCTCGTACCAGATGAGGATTGAGTTTGTAAGGAATGTGCAGAGTTTCAAGCCCTTCTCTGACTTTCATAAACATATCTTGAGATAAGGAATTAAGACTATCATTCAAAAGAGGAGCTGCTTTGAGAATTTTTTTATCTCCCTCATCCTTTGAATCCAAAATTCTCAAGGGGTTTCGTTCAAGACGGTGTTGACTTTCAGATGAAAGGGCTAGGTGATGATCCTTTAAATAAGTTACTAATTGGTTGCGATAATGCTTTCGGCTTTCATCATCTCCTAGGGTGTTAATTTCTAAAGTGCCGCGATGGCTTAAGCTTAGCGCTTTTAGGGTATCAAAAGCCAAAGCAATGATTTCAACGTCGCCAATAGGGTTGGAGACTCCAAAAAGCTCAATTCCAATTTGATGAAGTTGCCTTAATCTCCCTTTTTGTGGCCTCTCATAACGAAACATGGGACCTGCATAAAAAAACTTTTGAGGCATCGACTGGGTCAGCCCATTTGAGAGTACAGCTCTTGCAACCCCAGCTGTTCCTTCAGGACGAAGAACGATCCCTTCATCTCCTCGATCCGCAATTTCATACATTTCTTTGGAAATAATGTCAGACTCATCACCAAGCGTCCGTTTAAAGACATCTTTAAATTCCATTATGGGAGTTGCAATTTCAGTATAACCATATGTTTCTGCTAATTTTTTAGCAGCAGTTATAATATAGAAATGTTTTTGATGTTCAAAAGGAAGTAAATCACGGGTTCCTCGAACAGGTTGTAAAAGTGTCATTATATTCGCAAAATTGTGACGATCTATTCTTTAGTTACTGTCTCTCAGAGCTTTCTTCAACCCATTTTTTAGGATCAAGAGAAATATGGCTCCGTACAACTCCCCCTGGACTCTTTAAAAAAGTATGCGTTTTTTCACCATAAATAAGACTAACTCCTCTTACATTTCCTGTTTTTCAGAAAAGATCTTCTGGAGTTTTAAATTCATGACTCTCTCCCGGCTTAAAAAGACGCTGCAAAATGATATTTCCTTCTTTGTCTTTTATCTCAACCCATGTTTCTTCTAAAGCCTTTAAAATAACGGGTTGGGGAGACGCAAATGTGTCAACCTTTGAAAGGTATTGCTCAAGAAGTTGAGGATCTTCATTTACTGTTGAAACGGCAGGAAGAGGTTCAGATGCTGCTATTAAATCTTGTGAGGGCAAAAGAGGTTGACTCTGCATTGGTAAACCTGGGATCGCGTCAACCCATTCTTTCTTTTTATGAAGAGAGGATAAAGGATTAGAGCCATACCAATGCCAGCCAATACTGAAAACAACAAGAGCAAGAAAGGATAAGACAAGAATACGAAAGCTTGGCATCCCCTTTCCAGGGAGGGGAGCAGGAAAAGGAACGTGAGTAGGCAAGGGTGAGCCCATCTGTGCTTTGAATTTGAGGATAATATCGTCATCATCTAAATTTAAATATTTAGCATAAGATCTTAAAAAACCTAATGTATACACATCAAAAGTAAAATTCTCTTGATCTTCTTCTAAGTGAATCAAATAGCGCATATTAATGCGCAATTGTTTTGAGGCTCCTTCAAGAGTTAAGCTTTGAGCCAGACGAGCCTCTTTTAACAGGTGCCCTGCAGATTGGACTTTACTTTCTGCTGATATTTTATTCATCATAGACTTTAACTTGTAAAACCTCTCAGTATCTGAAAAAAGGTTAATCTAGATTAACAATTCTTTTCTTAAAAAAACAAGAGGTATTGATTTTAAATCGTTTACTTTTTTTGGACTTACGGTATGGTATACACGATTATAAGCGCCCTTAGCTCAGCTGGATAGAGCGTCGGCCTTCTAAGCCGCAGGTCGCAGGTTCGAATCCTGCAGGGCGCACCAAATTTTTAGGGTCCGTTCCGGGCATATCTAGAATAATACTGTGCAAAAGGATTAAGAACCTTTATACTTAAAATAAGCTAAGAATTTTTGAAAAAACAAATAATTCAATCACTTGTTTTTTAAAAATGGGCTTGAAATTGAAAAAAAGTCTGTTAATATGTTTTATATAGTAGTCGGGGGCTGCTAGTGCATACCTAAACTGAGGGGAGGCAGGAAGGTTAAAAAACCACCCCCACGATTAAGTAAGATCTCTATAAATCATGGGCATTAAAGCTTTCTAACTTGAGATATGTATTGAAAAATACTGAGATAATTTTTTAGTAAACGGGCCTCATTTTATAATTTTTCTTTTTGCAAGGATCGATTTCAAGATCTAATTTATTTCTTTTTTTCTATCTATTCCTAAATAGTTAGAGGAAGTCGGGTCAAGTTCGCCACAATACCAGGATTTATGCCAAATGTTGTGACCCACGCTCGACAAAAACTCTGGAAAATGTTATCTGAAACTATAGAGAAAAATAGAGTTATCATACAAAATTTACGACGAAAAAATATAAGATACACACTATCTATATTGTATATCTATATCGGTCTTAAGGCATGACATTCAAGAGTAATTGGGAAACAACGGATCAGCAATTTCAGGTCTCAGCACAAACCATTAAAGCCATGGTTGCGTTAGCCTTACCAAAGGCGAAAGTGGCGTCTCATAAAATCATTTCTGCAGGATGCGCCAATCTCAATATTAAAATTAACCTCATCAATGAACTTCATCCCTTTATTTTAAGGATTTATATACGTGATAAAGGGGCGGCCTTTCGAGAACAAAAGCTTGCAGCCCTTATTAAGCCCTCTGTTCCTATTCCAGAGATTTATTTTGTTGGTGATGAGGATGACTTTCGCTTTGCCATCACAGAATATATGCCCGGAATAAGTTTACGTGATCTTCTTCTCAAGCATTCAAAGAACAATATACAAAACATCATGTATCAGGCAGGTCAGACTTTGGCTTCAATCCAAATGTATCAATTTCCTAAGGCTGGCTTTTTTGATGCTGATCTTAAAGTCAGTCACCCTCTAACAAAGCAAAGCTACATTACGTTTGCTCGAGAGTGTCTCACTCACTCAACGGTGGTAGAGAAAATGGGGGAGGAAACCATCAATAAAATTACGAGCCTTCTTGAAAAACATGGTTCTCTTTTTCCTGATGAAAATCAAACACATCTTGTACACGCAGATTATGATCCAGCCAATATTCTGGTTGATAAAATTGAAGGGCAATGGAAAATTACAGCTATTTTAGATTGGGAATTCGCTCATTCGGGATCAACCCTTAGTGATATCGCCAACATGCTGCGTTATGCCCATCACATGCTCCCCATTTTTGAAAATTCCTTTCTTCAAGGTTTGCAACAAAGCGGTGTGATCCTTCCAGAAAATTGGCGCTATAGAATTGATTTGCTTAATTTGCTCTCCCTTCTTAATTGTCTTGTCAGATGTTCTCCTAAAGAACACCCCAACCGATGTGCAGATATTTGTGATTTAATCAGCAAAATCCTTCCGAACTTACAGAACCGATCATAGTTTTTCATCATCCCTCGAAAGGCTTCAAATTTAAACTTTATGCCGGAATGGAGTGCATAAGGCTTGTCTTCACCCATTCCTGGGTAACTCGGAATTTTAAACGGATCTATATTTGACGAATTTCTGTTTTTCTGTTATTCTCTATAAAAATAATCAAATATGAATAAGGGGAAATATCATGAAAGTTTCTATTTTTGCGTCTACAGTTTTTGCTATGACTGCCTGGGTAAGTTATGCTAATGCGGAGGATATTGTTCCCGAGTCAACCGCGACTCTTAAGGAGTGTCAAGCGTGGGCAGCATCCCATCAAGGGACTGC
>JAKBAL010000034.1 GCA_021809225.1 Pseudomonadota bacterium
GACTTTTATTAAAGGTTTTTACTTTTTCTCGCTTGATCGCGCGTAAGACGAATGTCGGTGACGTTGTTGGTCTTATGTTGCCAAACACTCATGGTCTTATTATTAGCTTTTGGAGTCTTCAAGCCACAGGACGAATTTCTGCTCTTTTGAATTATACGAGCGGCTCATCAGCTCTTTTAACGGCCTGTCAGATTGCCAAGATCACTCATGTTTTTACGGCTTATCAGTTTATAGAAAAAGCGCGTCTTCAAGACGTTGTCGAGCTTTTAAAACATAATAAAATTCATATTCATTATCTTGAGGATGAGGCGAAAAAGATTCGTCTCATGGACAAGCTTAGGGGGCTTTATGGAATGTTATGTCCAGAAAGAGTCTATAAAAACGAAACCTATTCTTCTGATCGAGCAGTAATATTATTTACATCGGGTTCTGAGGGGACACCGAAGGGGGTCGTATTAAGTCATATCAACCTTCAAGCAAATTGTTCCCAACTCGGTTCTGTCGTTGATTTTAATGGAAAAGATAGGGTTTTAAACGTTCTCCCCATCTTTCATGCTTTTGGTTTGACAGCAGGGATGCTTCTTCCTCTTTTATCGGGGATTAAAACATTTCATTATGTTTCGCCCCTGCATTATCGAGTTGTGGCAGAGCTTGTCTATAATATGGGCGCCACCATTTTATTTGGAACAGATACTTTTTTAAATGGGTATGGGCGCGTGGCTCATGCTTATGATTTTCATACCCTTCGATATGTCTTTGCAGGGGCAGAAAAGCTTCGAGAAGAAACACAGCATCTGTGGTTCGATAAGTTTGGTCTTCGGCTTTTTGAAGGGTACGGAACGACAGAGACAGGACCTGTTCTGTCTGTAAATACACCGATGCATTATAAAGCAGGCACGGTAGGGCGGATATTGCCTGGAATTTCTACCCGTCTTGAACCCGTTGAAGACATTTCAGATGGCGGACGCCTTTGGGTGAAGGGTCCAAATATTATGGAAGGATATCTTTTAGCTGGATCCCCTGGAAAACTCATTCCTCCTCCCAAGGGATGGTATGATACGGGGGATATCGTGAATATTGATTCGGAAGGGTACGTGCGCATCTTAGGACGTGCTAAACGCTTTGCCAAAGTGGGTGGAGAAATGGTGTCTCTTACCGCTGTTGAAGAGGTGCTCGTGCGCCTTTGGCCAGGATATGTTCATGCTGTTATTGCCCGAGCCAATCCTAAAAAAGGAGAGCAACTGGTTCTTTTCACGAACTATGTTTTGGCTGAAAGATCAGCTCTTATTTCCTTTTGGAAAGCGCAAGGGTTGTCGGAACTTTCCTTGCCCAGGTCAATTTATATTCTTCCCAACTTCCCCCTCCTCGGCTCTGGAAAAGTAGATTACAGAGCTTTAGAGAAGGAAACTTATACAAAAGTATGATTTATTTTAGAATTATTTTTACTAAGGCTTTACAATATTAAAAAATTTATCGTATATAAGCTAGATAGGCTTGTGAGACATAAGCTTATTTAATTATATATATTGTTATATATTGTAAAAATTTTATTAAAAATTTATGAGGTCAAGGAATGTCTAAATATATTTTACTGTTTTCCCTGAGCACTGTGTATTTTACGGTTATTACACCTACCAAGGCGATGGAGGAAAAGGACGCTACGCCTTCTTCCACGATGAGGATAAAAGCGCCTCTCCCTAGCGAGATTAGAATAGCACCAGACGGGGGGGCTACTGGTCGATGTGCTTGGGCAATTATTCAAAATCAAGGAAAAGATAACTATACTTATGCGTATCGGTCTAAAGGTCTTCCCAACGAATGTATTTTTTATTCACCTCTTGAGGGGGAAAACAGAGAAGAGCAAAGATATTTAGAGAATAATCTCACAGCTCAATATAACTATGCATGGGTCACAGTATCAAAAAGTGACTCTCCTAAGTTTACAGTTTCTCTCCGAGAGCATTTCAAGCTAGAACTTTTTCTCACAGGAATAGACTATTTACCGTCGATCGCTTTATCTAACAAGCACGTAAAAACTATCTTACGAGAAAAATGTACTTCGATAATAATTCGAGATCGTAAATATGAGTTTGAGTGTATAAAAGCTCCTTTAGAACCAGTCCGCTGTTCTCACTGTTCTATTCCAGAAAGCCAGCCCAGGAAGGTAGACGATCTCTGGAAAGACAAGGCTCAGACAATAGAAGTCTCTTTTAAAACGTGGGGCGAGTTAGAACCTGACGGTTCAGGTGGTGCTTATTTACCGTTGGAGCAGGTAATTCGTTATAATATAAAAAGAAAAGAAAAAGTTAAAGAAAAAGTTAAAGAAAAAGTTAAAGAAAAAGTTAAAGAAAAAGTTGCAATTATGGTATTAAAAACCCTTCTATCTTTTGAAGAATTAGCGACGGCTAAGTTTGAAGGAATCACTGACTCTACAGTTTTTTAGAATCGAGTAGAAGGGGCCTTGCGGCCCCGCCCTCTCACACCACTTTAACTTAGTCTCTCTTCAGGAGCCCATTTGGGCGAGTGATAGAGAGGCTTAGTACCCGGAATAACGATTCTAGAAAATCTCTCCTTCCGTAAAGGTCTTATAGACAAGGGCAAAAGCTTTTGCGGTAACAGCCCAGCTGATAAACCAGAGTATGATTCCAAATATGAAGAGTAGAATGAAAGGAATAACGAGTAGCGTAGGAGAGACCAAAGAGAGAAGCCATCCAAAGAGTCCCAGTACGATACATCCGGCGATGATTATGAGAAAGATCGTAAGAAAAATCAAAAGCATAAGCCCTAAGAAGCGTAAGACATTTCCCTTCAAAAGCCTCCAACTTATTCTTATAGGTATTGTTCTATCAATCGCAATGAGAAAGAACGTCAATCCAATTCGGACTATTAAATAAAAGCCATAAAGAGTAAACAGGACTCCTAAAATTGTACTCAAGGCTACGCTCTCAACTAAAAAGTAGATCCCTATAGAAATACCTGCTGCGATAGCGACGTATAGAGCCGTTAAGATCAGGACCAAAAAATAATATAAGCACATCTTTACAAATCGCCAATTTAATTTCAGCGTCCAAAACCGATCCCCTCCTTCTTTCAAAAAGCCATAACGGTAGCCATTGATGAGAAGGCAAATGGTAGAAATGAAAGTAAAAATATGGTAAATAGTGTCCGCAAGAGTGAGTGAAAAGGGTTTTTCAATAAAGTTTTGTGTTCCTTGCATGCTGTTCTCGATGATATTAGAGATCCAGGGCAGGCCAGTCGATACATACGCAAGAGCCAAAATGAGAATGCCCACGAGCCATAAAATAACAGGGGCTGTTGCGACCCGTACCCACTCCATCTTGTGCTCTCGCACGTCTTTAAAGCTCTCTTTAAAAATTGTCATGATCTCTATCGTCATTTTCGCATCTCCGGTGGAAAAATATTTTTTCATTTAAGTGTAAGCATATCATATTTAATATTTAATTAAAATTTTTTTCTCTTGACCATTTTTTCAAAGAAGGTATGAGTTTGTCTATGCTTACGATTGCAACTTGGAATATTAATTCGGTTCGTACTCGCCTTCCTCTCTTGCTTTCTTGGCTGAGAGAGAGGGCGCTGGATGTTGTATTGCTGCAAGAGACCAAAGTCATAAATGAACAATTCCCCGGCGAAGAGATCGAAGATCTCGGCTACAACATCGCTGTGTATGGTCAAAAAAGTTATAATGGTGTTGCTATATTGTCAAAATTTCCTATTGAAGATGTGACCCAAGGGATTCCTGGATTTGATGATAGTCAAGCGCGGTATATTGAAGCCGTGGTTAAGGGGGTGCGGGTTGCATCTGTTTATGTGCCCAACGGTATGGCGGTTGGAAGTGATAAGTATGCCTATAAGCTAGATTTCTTAAGACACCTTTATGCCCATACCCAAACCCTTCTGACCTATGATGAGGCTTTGATATTCGGAGGGGACTTTAATATCGCGCCCGCAGATTTAGACGTCTATGATCCCCAAGAGTGGCACGAACAAATTTTATGTAGCACGCCTGAGCGAGAAGCCCTCAGATCCATTCTTTATTTAGGTTTAACCGATGCGCTTCGGGCTTTTCATCCCCAAGAAAAAGAGCTTTATACCTGGTGGGATTATCGGGGAGGTGCTTGGCAGAATAATTATGGCTTGCGCATTGACCACTTTCTTCTATCCCCTCAAGCGGCAGACTGTCTTATGGATGTATCTGTTGATAAAAAGGTACGTGATGTTGAAAAGGCTTCAGATCACGCACCTATTTTGTGTAAACTAGGATTATAATTAACCTGACTTAAGTAGTCGTCGTCGCACTCACCATCATCGGTTTAAAAACTGATTCAAGAATCTTTCACTTTTGTTGATGGTTTTAGAAACAAAACAATTATACCACCAATGCATGCAGCTATAGGAATAATCGATAAAGCGTATCCATAAGCATGGACCTCATAAATACGCTGGCCATCCAGCATCTGACCCATCCAAAAGGCGTCCATCAAGTAGCCAATAGAGGTGTGAAAGAAAGATCCTCCTAACATATTGATGCAATTTATAAAAGCGACGGTGACATTTCTAATGTTGGGAGCGACCAGGGATGTTCCTATTGCAAAGACAAGAACTTGATAGCAACAAAGAATTCCTACAAGGAACATCAAAATATATACTTGCATGTAGCTCAGACTTCCTTTTGAAAGAAGGAGGAAGACAAAAATCCCAGCCATAAGGAAACCACAAAAAGCTGTTATTTGAAGAGGAGCTTTAAGTTTTTCAGCAAGATAGGCAAGGAGCGGTCCTCCAAAGAGCATCCCAGTAAAAACAGAGGACGTAATAAACGCCGCATCATCTTTGATAAATGAACATACGGTCATAAAATAAGGGACGCCCCACACATCTGCAAACCCTTCTAGAGACCCAACCATCAAAAAGTTAGCAAAAGCTAACAACAAAAGAGTTGGCATCGTCAAAATGGATCTAAAACTTTTGCTGAAAGTGGGGCCTTCATGCAGAAAAGAAGCTTTGTGGGGCTTAATCACAACGGCAATAAGCCCTGCAAGCACGAGCCCTGCGGTGCCAATGATAAGCAATACATTTTTCCACCCATAGAGGGTGATGAGATGACTGACAGGCATCCCTCCATAAATAGCGCCTAACAATCCTAAAGAAAATGTAATACCAATCATTCGGGCATAGAGATGATAGGGAAACCAGAGGGAAATGACCTTAGACGTTCCCAAGAATCCGGCTGCTGAAGTTGCTCCCATCAAAAATCGAGCTAAAAGGATCAGGTACCAATTGTCTGTCCAATAAAATAAGAAAATAGAACCAGAAAAGACGAGGCAACAAAGGGAGATAATCATTCGAGGTCCAAACCGATCCAATAAAATGGCGATTGGAATTTGCATACCTGCATATCCATAATAATACATTGAGGCAAGAAACCCAAAGTCCGTCGCATCAATTTGAAATTTATCCATAATCTCTGCGCCGCATAGGCCGAGAAACACACGCATAATGAATTGATAGGAAAAAAACAAAACCGCAAAAAACCACATAATCCAAGGGCGAAAAGTAGACATAGGGACCTCTTTACTGAGAGAGTTTAAAAATAACTTAAAAGAATATGAGGGTGAGTGGAAGGGGGATTGACAGCATTAGCTGCCAATAATAATCCGATGAGAAAGGATGTGTACGATTTTTATCTTCATGCTCTTATGCATAGAGGAAGAGGGAGAGGGTGTCAACATTTTTGGTGCATTTCTTGGCAAGGACGACATCGATGGATGAGTTATTTCATTTTTTCTAAAAATTATAAATATAGGTTCTTTCAAATATTACTTTAAAATAAGCTGTAACAAAGCGTTATGTTTTTTGTGGTTGAAGGCCTGGCTTCAAGCCCTTACGTTAGGTATGTTTAATACCTATAGATTTTTTGTAACTGTTCACCCGTAGATGTTATCCTTGGCAAGGAGTGCTTTGTTTTCAAAATAAAAACATTAGCGCTTCTAATCCAAGGACACGCGCGAGAGAAGGGGTGAGGAGTTACGATTTTTTTAAACATAAAACCAACTTAGGATGACATGCGGAAATTTTTTGGAACAGATGGGATTCGTGGACAAGCAAATTCTGAACCCTTAACACCCCACACGCTGACCCGCTTGGGGCAAGCGATTGGTCTTCATTTTATGCGAGGTGATCATCGTCATCGGGTGGTGATTGGGAAAGATACCCGCCTTTCTGGGTATATGGTGGAATCGGCTCTTGCAGCCGGCTTTGCCTCCGTAGGAATGAATGTGGCGATGGTTGGCCCGTTGCCCACACCAGCTGTGGCTATGATCACTCGTTCTATGCGGGCGGATCTGGGGGTGATGATTTCTGCTTCTCATAATCCTTTTGCAGACAATGGGGTTAAGCTTTTTGATCCAGATGGATTTAAGCTTTCCGATGAAGTGGAGAAGGAAATTGAATTACGGTTCGAGTCTTCCTCTTTTTTGGTGGGTCCGCCTTATTTGGGGCAGATGGTCCACTTGAATGATGCTATTGGTCGGTATGTAGAGTTTGTGAAGGGGAGTCTTCCGCGCCACACCCATTTTGAGGGTTTACGTGTTGTTGTTGATTGTGCCCATGGTGCTGCTTATAAAGTCGCTCCATTAGTTCTTACGGAGCTGGGGGCAACAGTCATTCCTCTCTCTATTACTCCGAATGGCCAAAATATTAATGATGGATGCGGTGCGACTTGTCCCCAGTTGATGTGTGACAAGGTTAAAGAAGAAAAAGCTCATTTAGGGATTGCTTTTGACGGAGATGCAGATCGTGTCATCTTTGCTGATGAACGTGGGGGGGTTATTGATGGTGATCAAATTATGGCACTCATTGCAACAAATTGGAATGAACGCGGGCTTTTAAAGGGAAAAGGACTTGTGGCTACTCACATGTCCAACTTGGGACTTGAACGATATTTAGAGAAATGTGGGCTTTCTCTCGTGCGGACCTCCGTCGGGGATCGTTATGTAGCCGAGAAAATGCGAGATGATGGATACAATGTGGGGGGTGAATCTTCAGGGCACATTATTCTTTCTGATTATGCAACCTCAGGTGATGGGCTTTTAACGGCACTTCAAGTGCTAACAGCTCTGATTCATAAGAAAAAGCCAGCAAGTCAAGTCATGAGGCTCTTTACGCCTCTTCCTCAAATTCTTAAAAATGTAAAATTGTCGCCAGCCCTTCTTCAATTACCAGAAGCTGAAGCGATTTTTGAAAAAGCGCGCAAAGAACTTGGGAATAATAGCCGCCTTATGGTTCGCCCTTCCGGCACAGAACCTTTGATTCGAATTATGGCTGAAGGTGAGGAAGAGAAATCTGTAAAAGCAGTCGTTGATTCTATTGCTGCGGCTCTTGTAGCCCTTTCACAAAGGGCTGTAGCTTAGTGTTTTTTCTACCTTTTTATGAAAAAATAAGAGGATAAAAGCCTCAATACAAAAAGGTATCATGATAAAGAATTTTTCGCTAATTTTTATTGTGGGCTTCATTTCCTTTTTGGGCTATCTCGGGGGCAAATTATGTCGCAGCCCTTGCTGAATTAAGTCAGATGTTTCAGACTTCCCCTGTCCTTATCAAGCTCACTTTTAAATTTCTTCCTCCCAGGGAAAAACGATCCAAGTATCTTGACTTACCTCTGTCATAAAACTGTCCACATGGTCTTTTCCGAATGGCTTTGCATAGATAGCTGCGATATGGGCTTCAGGAAGTATATCCCTGACAATTTTTGCTGTTGCGCCCGTGTCGACTAAATCATCTATTACTAACCATCCCTTTCCCCGATCTTTTATATGACAGGATTTGATGATGAGGGGGTCAATTTGTCTGTCATCTTCATTGTAACTCACGATACTGATCGTATCTATCTTTCGAATTCCTAATTCTCGAGCGACAATGGCTGCTGGCACCAAGCCCCCTCGCGTGATGGCAACCATCCCATTCCATGTGTGGCTCTCGTTTAAGCGCCAGGCAAGAGCACGGGCATTGCGATAAAATTCTTCCCAATTAACAGGGTAACGGTGGGACATTTAAGATTCCTTTCAAATTGATTACGTTTGCTTCTTACGCCATCTAAAAATGAGATACCCAATTCCGCCCCCAATAAGAACAAGGCCAAGAATAATGCGGGGCAAGAGATGCAGTTGGTCCATAATGAGATGAGCAAAAAAGTAGGCAATGACGCAGCTTCCAACTGACCAAATGAGGGCTGCAATAAAATTTAAAACCAAAAAGCGCTTAACTCCCACGCCGCTGCTGCCAATAATGACGGGGCTAATGATACGAATTCCATAAATAAAACGAAAACTAAGAATATAAAGAGTGTCATAGCGACGCAAGAGTTGAAAGGCTTTATCGGCTCGTGGTTTGAATGAAGGAAACTTGTCGATGATACGGGTTCCATAATGTCGACCCACGTGATAGAGGGCTTGATCCGCTAAAAGTGTACCAAAAAAAGAAACAACAATAATCTTAGGGAGAGATAAGTATCCCTCATGAGCAAGAAATCCTGCGACAAAAATAATGGACTCACCTTCAATCATGGATCCTAAAAAAACAGCAACATATCCCCAACTTTCAATAAATTCTTGCAAAGGTAGAACTCTCATTATGTGTTAAACGCGATCGTTAAAACAAGGTATACGTTATACAGTCAAAAAAATCAAAGGCCACCTTTAAGTTCAAGTGACAATACAACTCCTAGATAACATCTCGTCTGGCTCTCGCTTCTCGCGGCCTTTAACAAAAATTTAAAGCGTGAGGTTAAGTATTTAAAATACTCTGTAAATTCGAAGTTGGAGTTCAAATTTACAGAGTGAGATTGGAACGTTTTTTTAGCAGCAAGTTTTCTTATCTTTTTTACTTTGTTCGCAATCCGTTTGACATTTACGGCAAGCATCAGAGCACTTTCTAGCTGCATCAGCACAGATTTTTGCATGCTCATGATTAATTTTATCACATTTTTTTGCTGTTTCGTCACAATAGTTAGCGCAAAGCTCATAGAGTTCTGAGCAGCAGAGCCCTCTCGCTGTTTGTCGCCCGACAAGGTTACAAACTTCAGAGCAAGAAACGGCCCATTCATGACCATGAACATGGTTTTCTGAAGGATTAAATCCTTCAAATGCAAACCGGTCACAGGCTTTAACACAATCTAAGCTCGCATCTATACAATCTTTATAAAGCATTTTTTTCTCCATTTTTTTAGGGGTAATCTCACCTATTGATGGGATTTCTTCTTAGAGTAGATGCTAAGTGGTAAAGAAGTGGTTAAGGACCATGGGCGTAAGCCCATGAAGGTTCACTTCTGATTTTCTAGAGAGATGGGAAGGCTGACCCAAAAGGTAGTTCCTTGTTTTTCTGTGCTTTTAAACTTAATATCGCCTTTCAACGATAGCGTAATTTGTTGAGCGATATAGAGTCCCAAACCTGCTCTCTCTTCAGACTGACCAGGGACTTTGAAATTTTTTTTAAAAATGTTTCTGTGATGTTCAAGAGGGATAACGGCTCCCCTATTGTTGATAGAGAGCTCTATAAATTTCTTTTTCTCACGAAGTCGAATTTTTACAATTGTTCCTGGAGGAGCATAATGAATTGCATTGCGGAGCAGGTTGCCTATCAGGGTTTTAATTTGATTTACGTTTGCCTTTATTTTGCTTAAGTAAGGAGGCTCTTTAAAATTGATAAAGACTCTTTTTTCACGCGTTTCTAATTGTAAAGAAGTGATGAGTTTTAAAACGATATCGCTTAAGTCAGCTTCTTCTATTTCAAGAATTTTAGCCTTGAGAGTAACCTGAGAGAGGTTAAGCAAGTCTTGGCATAGTTTTTCAAGGTAATCGCATTTTTCTCTCGCGGCAAAGAGAACGTCTTTCTGTCTTGTCGTCAAGGGGCCTGCAGTTTCTTGGAGACAAAGATGTATCGCCATATGAATATCAGTCAAAGGCGCTTGAAATTCATGTAGGAGTGTTTCATAAACATCTATCTTGCTCATTTCTGAAAATGGTTGGCGCATAAGGTTTTGAAGGATAATAGCAACCCCTTCTAACTCTTGAAAACCATTCCCCGTTCTCTTCTTTATGGGATAAGCCCAAGGGAGAAAGAGTTTTTTCTTATTTCCCTTATCTATAGAAATAGTGTCTTCTATTCTTTCAGGAGTATAAACTGACTTTTTTAGAAGAACATTTTCTGAAATTCTAATAAGTGTTTGTCTCCATTTATCTGTGATATGGAAAAGGGAAGGCGTTTTTTTTAGATCATTTGAAAGTTCAATGAGATGTCGGGCAGCTTTATTAATATAAATGAAATTATTCATGCGGTCTAAAAGAAGGATAGGATCAGGAAAAGCATCTAAAGCAGACTTTAAAGTTTGAAAATCATTCATGACTTTCCCCAATGAACCTTGGTGATATTCTTCAAGGCGGCTTGTCATGAGATTAAATTCATCACTCAATTCTTCGATTTCATCTGAACCTTTTATGTGCAAAAAGGTTATTTTATCTTGTTTGCCTACCTGACTCATGATTTCAGTCATTTTATTTAAAGGGTTTAAAAAAATACCTGTAAAAAACCAAGACATAGAAAATCCAAAGAGGATGCTAAGAATTGATCCAAATGTTATGAAGATAAGATAATTAGAAATAAACTTA